>CAUSGP010000100.1:0-8129 GCA_963531075.1 uncultured Actinomycetaceae bacterium
GGATTCCCACTCCCGAGATCGGCGAATTCGACGATCCGATGAGCCCGGCCATATATCCGCAAACTGCTGCGACGACGAGGCCGATGATGAAGATGAATGCCACCGAGATAATCATGAGGTGCATCGAATTGTGAATGGCTGTTCCGTTGATGAAATCGGCCAGGAGGAATCCGATCGGAAGCATGAGCAGTGCGATCGTTGCGCCGACAATCTGGATCGGAATGTCGCGCTCAGTCAGATTGACTTTCTTGCCCGCCTGACGTTTTCCTGCGGCGACCGCCGCTTCGCGAATTCCGACGACGATCGGCTTGAGAATTTTGATGAGGGTCCATACGGAGGCGACCGCGATAACTCCGGCGCCGATGAACTGTACCTCCTTAGTGAAGACTTCCCCGATGGCTTTCTCAGAGGCCATGGCGGCGTCATCGCCCCATACGAGGATCGGCAAAAGAATACCGAAAGACAGCAGGATGCCGACGATCATCGAGATTCCCACGCTCAACCCGACAAGGTGACCGACGCCGAGCAAGCCCATGCTCGCCCCTGCACCGATCCATGTGCCAAAGGGCCCAGCCTTGATGACCGCGGTGACTTCCGCGGCGGCCACTTTGAGATTGGTCAGCAAGGCGTACCCCGCCGAGGCGAGGCCTCCGACGATGATCGCTTTCATGCCGCAGCGGTTGCGGGACGACCCCTTCTCCGAGTCGCCGACCTTGAGAACCTCGGCCGCGGCGATTCCTTCGGGATAGGGCAGGTCCGACGTCGTCACGAGCGCTCGACGCAGTGGAATCGAGTACATGACGCCCAAGATGCCGCCGATGGCACAAACGGCGACTGTCGTCCAGTAGGGGAAGCCTTGCCACCAGCCGATCATCACGAGCCCGGGGAGGACGAAGATCACCGCTGACAACGTTCCGGCGGCCGAGGCGATCGTCTGGACAATGTTGTTCTCGGCGATCGAATGGTTCTTAAAACGGTTGATGATCGCCATGGAAATGACGGCGGCCGGGATAGACGTGGCGAAAGTTAAGCCCGCCTTCAGACCCATATATACGTTTGCGGCCGTGAAAACGAGCGTGATGACTCCGCCAAGGATAATTCCGCGGATAGTCAGTTCGCGCACTTTCGCGTCCTCTGATGCCACGGATGTCTGCGAGAGCGATGACATGTGCCTCCTTGCATAAGTCCAAATGTGCTGTGTGGAAATGATAGTACCGGGGTGACCCTCGAAGCGAAACGCGGTGTCCTTAAGTTTATCGCGAGCGGCTCATCCGCCTTCTATAAGCGGTTCAGCGGCTTCCCACAGGCGGGGCTGATCGATTTGGCGTGGAGGGGAGACCGGTCGATTCCTTTTCGGCTTCCTCACTATTTGCCCGGTGGTGATTACTTACTCATTTGTCGTGCCACGGCGTGGTTGGTGGCGCGCGTGGGTGACAATAGGAATGTGGATCCACTCGTCAAAGACATTCTCTTTGTTTTTCTCTTTACACTTATCGGAGGGATCTTTTCGGCGTCGGAAATGGCGCTCGTTTCCCTTCGTGAAACCCAGGTCGACGAAATGGCGAAGAAGAGTGCTGCGGGCCGATCCGTTGCCCGCCTGACTGCGGATTCCAACCGTTTTCTCTCAGCGGTTCAGGTTGGCGTGACGATTGCCGGTTTCTTTTCCGCTTCTTTCGGAGCTTCCGAAATCGCTCCCGTTCTGGCCCCCGTTCTGCGCGATTGGGGATTGGGCGCGTCTGCAGCTCAAACGGTCGCTTTCATTTTCGTGACGGTTGCGATTGCCTACCTGTCCATCGTGTGTGGCGAGCTCGTTCCCAAGCGAATCGCACTTCAGTCTGCCGAGGCGATAGCCCGAGTGGTCGCCCGTCCGCTCTCGATCATCACGTTCCTCCTTCGCCCGGTCATTTGGTTTCTTGGCGTTTCTACGAACGTGGTGCTCCGCCTGATGGGCAGGAATCCACGCGAGCAAAAGGACACGATGGGCGTGGCCGAACTTCGCGCTTTCGTCGCCAGCCAGGACACGATTGGCGAGGACGAGCGTGAAATGGTTGTCGACATGCTGTCGGTCGGGGACAGGACCGTTGAGCAGATCATGACCCCGCGCACGGAAGTCGAGTTCTTTTCGGCAAACACCGCCATAGAGGAGGCGCAAAGGGAGGTTTCCGAACTGGAGCATTCGCGTTACCCCGTTCGCCACGGGACCTCCGACGACGACGTCGTCGGCTTTATTCACATACGCGACCTCATCAACCCAGCCTCCAATGTGAGAACCATCGGCGACCTCGTCCGTGAAATCCTCTTCTTCCCGACGGGAAAACCCGTCATGGACGCACTGAAGGAGATGCGCGCCAAGCACGCCCATCTCGCGGTGGTCGTGGACGAATACGGTGGAACCGACGGCATCATCACGCTCGAAGATGTCGTCGAAGAGTTCGTCGGCGAAATACGGGACGAATACGATCAGGAAACGCCCGTAGCCATCAAACGCGGAGATTCGCGCGACATTGACGGCCTGGCCGGCCGGGCTGAAATCGTGAAAGTCTTCGGCAGCGAACTTCCCGAGGGGCCATTCGACACGATCGGCGTGTACGTCGTCAACGAGCTGGGACGCATGCCCCGAGTGGGCGATGAGGTCCGCTGGGACGGGCGCATCCTTCGGGTCAAGAGCCTTGAAGGCCGAAGGATTGCCTGGTTGCGGGCGAGTAAAGCCGACGACGCCGAGGAGCAGCCAGCCTAGTTCGCCTGGTAGATCGCGGGCATATCGAGCTTCTTGTCGAAGTTTTTATCCGCCACCGTGTAGAGGATTTCCTCAAGGCCACGCCACCACGGATCGATGGGAAGCCTAGTATTGAGATCGATAAGTTCGTCCATGTGCATTAGCCGCTGCACTTTGATGTCGCCGTCGGTCAAGCCCACAAAAATCGCTTCATGCTTGCCTTTCTCGAATTGCGCGGCCAGTTCGGCCACGGCATGGTTGGCCAGGCGCACGGCCAGAGTTCGGTCGAAAGGTGAGGGATTGCCGCCCTGTTGCATGTGACCGAGAACCGCGGGACGTACGTCGTACAGGCCTCGGCTTTCGGCTTCGAAGATCCTGGTGAGCATATCCGTCGTGTAGTACTCAGAGGCCTCTTCGTTGGCGATGATGAGGTAGAGATCGCGTCCGCCCTCGAATGCCTCGACGATGCGCGCGGCGTCCTCGCTCAACTGCGACAGAGATATGCCGTTTTCCGAAAGATAGACCTGCTCGGCGCCCGTGACAACGCCGGACATGAGAGTGAGATACCCGCATCGGCGCCCCATTGCCTCGGCCACGAAGCACCGATGGTTGGCCGCCGCGGACTGCTTGATGCGGTCGATTACTTCGGCGTTGTTGTTGAGCGCCGTGTCGACTCCAATGGGCAGGTTGTTGTCGATCGAAGCAGGAACGCAAACGATGGGCAAATCAAAGGCCGGATAGCGATCCTTCTCGCGAACCATATGCCAAGCGGCAAGGTAGCCGGTGAAACCCCCAATGATCACGAGGGCGTCGATTTGGCTCTTCTCGATCTCCCGCCCCAAGGCATAGTACTGATCGACGGCGGGAACCGACCGGTGCGTTCCCAGGTGCGCGCCGCCCGATCCCGCCCACGAATCGACATCCGCCCACGTCAGCTCGCGGATATCGCCCTCTAAAAGTCCGGGAAAGCCGCCGTTGACCCCGAGCATTGTGAATCCCCGGTCCAACCCGAGGCGCACGGTGGCTTTGGCGGCCGGATCCATGCCGGGTGCGAGGCCTCCGGCGTGCACGACGGCCACGCGCGGAGACCGGCCGTCTGGCATCGTCACATGGCCTCGATGGCTTTCGACGGGCAGGGACATTGTCTCGAAGACGTCGAGCATTTCCCGGAATCCCGGACCTCGTGAATCGACCGATGCCCCGTAGTCGCCCGAGGCAAGATATCCCTTGACGGCCCTGGTCTTCGAGATCGCCTCCATGAGTGGAAGGCGCACCACGCGGTTGCGTCGCGTACCGATGATGCACGGCTCATCCTCCGCCCCGGCGCGGATCGTCTCGAGGGCCGCGGTGTAGCCGAGGATCGTCGACATCCACCGGTCGTAGGCCGACGGCGTGCCGCCCCGCTGAACGTGGCCCAGGGACGTGATCCGCACATCCTCGCCGAGGCGATCCTCAATGACTTCCTGAACCATCTTCGCCGTGATGGGATTGCCCTGGCGATCCTGCGCACCCTCGGCCACGACGATGATCGAGTCCCTACGCCCGGCGGCTCTTCCTTCGCGCAATTTTTCGCACATTCGGCCCTCCCAGCCCTCTTCTGGCGGGAGCTCGGGAATGAACACGTAGTCGCAGCCGCCGGCTATGGCGCTCATGAGCGCCAGATAGCCGCATCGTCTTCCCATCACTTCGATGACGAAGGTGCGTTGGTGCGAGGCCGCCGTCGAGGAAATCGCGTCGATCGCCTCAATGATCCGGTGAAGGGCGGAATCGGTTCCCACGGTCATGTCGCTTCCAACCAGGTCGTTGTCGATCGACCCGACGACGCCGGCCAGGTGCAGGCGCGGGTGGGCGTCCGCCTGCTCGCGCGTGATCTCGCCCCGCTCAACCAACTCGTCAAGGAGCTCGGACCATTGCGCCCGCAGCTCGTCGGCGCCCGTGAGCGAGCCGTCTCCGCCGACGGCCACCACCCTATCGATGCCCTTGGCCACCAGGTTCCTGACTGCCTTGCGCATGCCGTCGCGCTCCCGGAAGGCGTCGCATCGCGCCGTCCCAATGGCGGTTCCGCCTTCGTTGAGGATCCCCGAGACGTCCGACCACGTCATTTTGCGTATGAGGCTTCCTCCCTCGACGGCGCCCTTCCATCCCTCCATGACCGCGTAGGGCACGGCGCCCTCGTGCAGGGCTGTGCGCACGACCGCCCGTACGACGGCGTTCATTCCCTGCGCGTCGCCGCCCGAGGTAAGGACGGCGATCTTCTTCGGCTCACCCTTCGCTCCTTCGCCTGCCCGCCTTTCGGCCGGCTCACTGGTGAGTGCTGCCGTAGGCTGTTGGTTTGGCCTCTGATTTTCGGTCCGTTCGTTCGGCGCGGCCGCCGTAGGCTCGTCCATGGTGACTCCTTCTTGTGTGCTTCTGGCTGCACGCTTCTCGCGGTTTCCGCTGATTGGCCAGCTTGGCATCCACTCCCATTGTTGACGTTTTGCGGGCGAATGCCAAGAGCCGCAGGGCCCAGAAAGGCCATTAACACGGGGAAGGCTACGTATGCCTTCTTGAGGGATGGCTTCGTATCCCGTGATCGGCACGCGCACGGAAAATGGAGCCCAGTATGCGTTAAGGCTAGGCAGTGCCGCCAGGCTCTCATGATGTTGGCGTTGGCCGGGATCGGCATCGTCTCGCTCGCTGCGCAGTCGGCGGAATGCCATTCAGAGCGGGAGAAGCCCGATCGACGCCGTCGGTGACTGACGGCTCCGAGAAGTGTAGGGTGTTGCGAAGAATGCGTCGACGTTGCCGAAAGTCGCCATCGCTCACCGTGCGTGTGGCAGACGTCGTCTTAAACCGATGGAAGGAGAAAATCGTGGCGGAAAATTCGAACATTGAATTCAATGGCCGTGATTCGGGTGGCCGGGATATAGGTGACAAAGATCGTGAAAGCCCTAAGCAGGATGCCCGCCCGCTCGATGACCGTGGGGACGACAAACCTGACTTGGGCGCTTGCGATTCCGAAAACCAGGATGTGGATAGTTTCGATGCCATTCTCACAGGTCTCGATGCTCAGATTGAAGCGCATCGTCAAGCCAAAGACGACGTGACGGCTGCCTTAAAAGCGATTCCAAGCGCTCTTCCAGGAGCAAACCTGGAGGAAGTAGCAGAAAAAGCAGCTGATAAACTGGAAAAGAGACACGCAGATTTCATTTCTCGCCTGGAGAAAATGCGGGGAGACGTCGCCGAGAAAGTGGATTTCGCCAAGTGGAGATACGAGCTGGGCGACCTGGATGACGAACCGATCGAACCGTATGAAGAAGGCGGGCCGGATGATGAGTCAGGCGAGGGCTCGGCGTTCTTCAAATAGTCGGCATCGAAGAGTCCGCCTGTCTTCGAACGGCGGTTTCCGTCTATCTATTTTCGGGCGACGCGGCATCTAGTAGTCCGCCTTCCCCGCCTATTGCCGCATCTTCAGCTGACGGTTGGTCTCGAACGGTTTGGAAACCGCGGTCAAATGTCTGAACCCCTGTTCCTTTACGCCTAAAAAGGTAAACTGGCCATGTTCCATGACGCCTAATGAATCACGCATGAATGATGAATACAACGGATGGTCCCATTAAGGGTGAGGAGCAGGCCATTGGCCTGTGGCTAGACGAGAAGACAATAGCGTGGCCGGGAAGAAAGGGCTCGAGCTATCGCCTTTACTACGCTGCACAAGGAGGTATGGCGAGAAAAGGCGCCGACGTCGTGGGCGCCGACGGTTCCGTTGAACTGACTGTGAAAGACGGGGGCCTCACACCCGAGCAGAAGGCCCTCGACCCGTACATAACGGCTCCGTACAGGAGCAAAAAAGAGGAATTTTTGGCGCTGGAGACGTCGGAGAATATCGATGTTCGCAAGATTCTCACGGGCCAAATCGCGGTGATGGAGATGAGCGAGGAGGGCGAGCCAATCGCCTATTCTTCGCTGCAAACCGCTCGTGTGCTCGACGATCTCTACGCTTGTGCGGCGAAGCAGCGTAAGCAGGGAATTTCCTTCGCCGGCGGCATACCCACGCTTTGCCTGTGGGCACCCACCGCGAAGTCCGTCAAGCTTCGCCTGTACGCCGACGGCGAGACATCCGACTACGACGAGCATCCCATGACTCGCCAGCCGGACGGGTCGTGGACCGTTGTGGGAGAGGCTTCCTGGGCTGACAAGGCATATCTGTACGACGTCGAGGTCTACATACCCCCGACATCGGTCACGAAGGACGACGCCTCTCAAAGAGGCCTGGCGGGCAAAGTGGTGCACAATTTGGTCACCGATCCCAATTCTGTGGGGTTGACGATCGATTCGAAGCGTTCCGTGATTGTGGATTTGGACGATCCGCAATACATGTCGAAGACGTGGAAAGAGATTGCCACGCCCCCGATCGTCAACCAGGCCGCGAGGTCGATCCTGGAAATGCATGTGCGGGATTTCTCGGCCACCGACCCCACCGTTCCCGAACTTTTGCGTGGAACCTATCGGGCCTTCACGGTCAAAGATTCGCACGGCGTGGCCTACCTTCGTGAGCTCGCTCGCGCCGGAATGAACACGATTCACCTGATGCCCACTTACGATTTCGGTTCTGTGCCGGAAAGCCGGGCTGCGCAGGCGACGGCCGATGTGCCCGACGCCGGTGCGACCTCGCAGGAACAGCAGGCTGCCGTTGGCGCCGTCGCCGATAGGGATGCCTACAACTGGGGGTACGATCCCTTCCATTACACGACGCCGGAGGGATCGTATGCTCTCAACCCATATGGTGGCGCGCGAACGGCCGAGTACCGAGAGATGGTGGGCAGCCTCCACGAAATTGGATATCAGGTGGTTCAAGACGTTGTCTTCAATCACACCTATGCCCACGGGCAGGATGAAAAATCCGTGTTCGAGAAGATCGTCCCCGGCTATTACCACCGGCTCGGTTACGAAGGGCAGACGTTGACGACGCCCTGTTGCGGGGAATTTGCGACTGAGCATGCCATGGCCGAGGAGCTTATGGTCAATTCGCTCCTGACATGGGCGAAAGCCTACAAAGTAGACGGATTTCGTTTCGATCTCATGGAGTTCATCTCGGTTGAGACGATGAAGCGAATACGCGCCGAACTCGACTCGCTCACGCTCGAGAAGGACGGCGTGGACGGTTCGCACATGTACCTGTATGGAGAAGGATGGGCTTTCGGGACCACGGCCGACGGTTCACGCTTTGTACCGTCGCTTCAGGGAAAACTCGCCGGCACGGGAATCGGCGCCTTCAACGATAGACTGCGCGATGCCGTCCACGGTTCCCAATCCGATCAGAAGAATGACACACAGGGATTCGGAAACGGCCTGTTCACCGATCCCAATGGCGTGGCCGGGGGAGACGCCGCCATGTTGCGCTCGTACACGGACGTCATCCGCATTGGGCTGG
>CAUSGP010000101.1:0-8090 GCA_963531075.1 uncultured Actinomycetaceae bacterium
TGCCCTGACCGATGAGGGCGACGTGTGGTGGGAGGGCATTGACGCCCCGCTGCCGGATCATCTGATTGACTGGACCGGTCAGGATTACACGCCCGCCGACGCCGCCGAGGGCAAGAAGGCCGCCCACCCCAACAGCCGTTTCACCGTTCCCGCTTCGCAGTGTCCGATCATCTGTGAGGATTGGGAAGCCCCGCAGGGTGTGCCGGTTGACGCGGTTCTTTTCGGAGGCCGCCGCGCCAGCAACGTGCCGCTCGTCGCCGAGCAGTACGAGAACGCCCACGGCGTGTTCATCGGAGCCTCGGTCGCCTCCGAGGTGACCGCCGCCGCGACGGACGTCAAGGCAGGCTCGCTGCGCCACGATCCCTTCGCCATGCTTCCTTTCTGCGGCTATCACATGGCCGATTACTGGGGGCATTGGCTGGAGTTGCAGGAGCAGCTGGGCGATAAGTTCCCGAAAGTCTTCCAGGTCAACTGGTTCCGCAAGAGCCCTGAAGGTAAGTTCCTGTGGCCCGGGTATGGAGAGAATTCGCGCGTCCTCGACTGGATTGTGCGGAGGGTTTCCGACCAGGTCGAGGCCGTTGATGGGGTAACCGGTCGCTATCCCAAGTTCGAGGATTTCAACCTCGATGGGCTGGATGTCGATAAAGCGACGTGGGATGCGCTGTTCGAGATCGATCCTGACGCGTGGGCTGCTGAAATGGACGAGACCGAGGAATACTTCAAGCAGTTCGGCGATAAGCTTCCTGCCCAGATCACCGAGCAACTTGCGAAGTTCCGCGATCGAATCGCTGCGGCCAAGGCCTGATTCAATCTGACCGATGCTTGACGTTTAAGCAGTGCTGCGTGTCTAGCAATGCTTGACGAGGGGCCCGGGCGATCGCCCGGGCCCCTTTCTATCCGAGGTGCTTTCTGTCCGAGGTGCTTTCTGTCTGAGGTGCGCAAGCGTCTCACGCTTGGTGGGGCAGTTCAGACGACGGCGGTAGCACTGCCTAAAAGTAAGTCCTGTACTTGGTTGGGCAGACGTCCTGCCTCACAGTCCGGATTCTTGGGGTAGCTCGCCGGATTCGGTGGGGTAGCTCGGTTTTACCCTGAGGTGGGCCGATCGTTGTCGCTCTCGTGGGGGAACCCGTAGATATTGCTGATGGAAGTGGATATTGCCGATGGAACTTGTGGGCGCTGGGCGCCACCGGCCCGGTAGGACGCGGTAGACCTTACCGATCGCATTCTAGCTCTGAAAACGAAGGTGGGCCCGATTCCTCGGACCCACCTCACTGCATTAGGCTTCGCGCGTTGAGCGCGGGCACATGCTCACCTTACATGGAGCTGCTCTGTTGGTTCGAGTCGTTCCAGCATGTGGAGAGCCACCCGATCACTTCGAGTTGCTGCGCCTTTTCACCGCGACTATCGCCCCTCCCGTGGCCAGCAGCGCCAGGGCGCTCAAGCTCATGAAAGTGCCATCAAGGCCGGTAAAAGCCAAATGTTTCCTTGGTCCCTTCGTGCGAGGTTTCGCTGGATCCGTCGAAGTTATCGCCGGGGTCGAGGTCGACGCTGCAGGAGGCGTTGCCGGCTTTGACGGAGGCGCGGGCGGTGTCGAGGCCGGCGGTGTGGGCTCCGTCGGTGGAGTTGACGGTGTCGAGCTGGGCGGTGTGGGCGCCGTCGGTGGTGTCGATGGGGTGCCCGGCGGTGTGGACGGTGTCGGTGGTGTTGACGGTGTCACCGTGGGCGTCGGCGTTGGCTTCGGTGTCACTGGAGGTTCGGACTTGACGAATCCGAAGTCGAGGGTCGCATCGCGCTGGCCGTCTGCCGTCAAGTCACCGGATTCGGCCTGTCCGGTCGAGGAATCTTTTGCGCGGTCCGCGCCAGCCTCGGCCTTTGTGGGCTCGTACCCCTTTGGAGCGGTGACTTTGACGGTGTAGTGCTTTCCCGCGGGCAGCACCGGGAGATTCTTGAAATTGTATGCGCCGTCGGCATTCGTCTTGACGGGTGTAACGGCGTTGCCGTCGACGTCGTTCACTTCCTTGCCGTTAGGGCCGACCAATGTGAGGGTCACGCCCTCAATGCCGGGCTCGCCCTTGTCTTGAATGCCGTTCTTGTTCTGATCGAACCAGACGTAATCACCCACCGAGACCTTCGGCGTGGGGCGGGAAGTGGCGTGCCAGGGGTCCGAATCTTCGACCGGAGTGCGCGAGGTCACCGAAACTGCCGCAACTTTGGCGTTGTCGCTGTGCGTGAGCTTGCCGCCCATCGGGTCGAGTGTGCCCTGGCATGTGAAGGAAGCTTTCTTAGGGAAGACCCAGGTTCCAAGGTCGACCTCACCATTTGGGTTGGCCTTGTGTGTCTTTCCTTCCACGACGCATTGCACGTTCTTAAGCGCCGGTCCGTTCGTGGTTTTGTCGGTGACGACGACGTTCGTCAAGTCCTCAATGCCCACGTTGGAAACCGTGAACTTGACCGTCGCCCCTTCGTTTGCGGCGAGCGAGAGGCCCGGAGCCGAATCGCGGTCACCGGCTGGAAGATTGTTCGGCTCGTAATCCGGCTCCTCCGAGACGTTGGGCTCCCCGGCCTCGTTCCACTGGACTCCTTCCCACGTGCCGTCGTACTTCTCGATGTCGATGGCCGGTGCGTTGATCCCAGAACCGTTGCCGCCGCCTTCTTCCAGTGAGAGCCGGGAGGTGAGCTTCAACGTCTTCTTCCCGGTGTCATAAGAAATGTCCGCAGTGTTGAGGTATCTCTTCTTGACCCCGACGGTGTCTTTAGCTCCGTGGACGGGCTGGCCTTTGCTGTTCGTGCGAAGCTTCATTCCGTAGACGATTCGGAACTGTTTCTCCCTCAAGGACGCGGATTTCGTGACTGTGATTTTGGGGGCGCCGCTGGTGATTCCCTCGCACGAAGCGGTGACGTTAACGCCCTGGGGCACTTGGACGGTGTCGAAGACGCCGTACTCGATGTCGCGGGTTTGAATGTAGGTAAAAGTTCCCGGTGCCGCTTGACCGTTCACGCAGTAGACGAGATCGGCGTCGGCCTTATCGTTGATGGTGGCCGTGCTCCAACCGAGGTTGTCTAAGATCACGGCGTAGTTGATTGCGGCTTCCCCCTTGTGGATAAGCACGCCGGAATCGTTGGTTGCCGTGGCCTCGGCTTGGCTGGGGATCCACCATCCTTGTTTGGCTTCTGTCTCCGGGCCGTAGGGGCCTACCAGCTTGTTGATCGTTACGCCGGTGCCGAAGACATTCACTTTCATCGTGTTCGTGGTGGAGTCGAATACGAGTGCGCTTTGGCGGAGATTCGCGTTGAAATATGCGGTTCCCTTGACATTGTGATGCGTCTCCACGTAGTTCGTCGAGAAGGTGATGACCATCTTGTTTGCTGCAGAATCGAAGGTTGCCTTGCCAATTTCCTCGCCGGATGGGGAAGTCACCGTAAAACCTGCCGCCGTGCTCGCGTCGATCACATCCGGGAGCGTGATCGCGAGTGTATCGCCTTGGCGAGTTCCGTTAGGGGCCGCCCAGGTGAAGTTGAGACGGATTGAACCCCACTGTTCCCAGGTAGTCGATTCGGGTGAGACCTGTTTGATTCCATATGTTCCGTCATTGGGAATCTCTGCGGCCTGCACGGTGTACGAAGTGAAAGCGATGGCCCCGATGACGGCCAGGACGAAAGCCAGAAGCATCGATCCGATCTTCGTGACGGGCCGCCGCAAAGGTAGCTGATTCATATTTTTCCTGAACTTGTGATGGTGCGATCTATGTCGAGAAGCCCAGTAGACAAGCCTCCGGGGTGAGTTTAATGGCGTGATATGTGTTGTGTAATCATCCGGTGGTCTGATGCTGTTTTGCGTACGTATTATTGTTTTAGCGAATTTATATTTACGTTCGCTTACTTTCTCGCCGTCCGTTCGCAATGTGATATGCCCCCATCCGCAATGTGATATGCCTGGCCGTGAACGGGGGTTTCTCATTTCCCTTGGTTTAGGGTTGTTCCGTGAACATACTTCTACTCGGGTCCGGGGGGCGCGAACACGCCATTGCCCGCGCACTTCGCCGTGACGACGCCGTCGACGTCCTCTATATCGCTCCCGGCAATCCGGGCCTCGCCGCGTTGGGGACGCTAGTCGACCTGGACATCCTCGATGGCGAGGCTGTCGCTTCCTTCGCCGCCGCCAGGGGTGTGGACCTCGTCGTGGTCGGCCCCGAAGCGCCGCTGGTTGCCGGGATTGCCGATGCGGTGCGCGAGGCGGGGATAGACGTCTTCGGCCCGTCGGCTGAAGCTGCGCGCCTGGAGGGATCGAAAGCATTCGCGAAGGAGGTCATGGCAAGCGCGAACGTTCCCACTGCCGGCTCGCGCCCGTGCGTGACTTTGGCAGAGGTCGAAGCTGCTTTGGATGTTTTTGGCGCTCCCTACGTCGTCAAGGATGACGGCCTCGCCGCCGGCAAAGGGGTGGTGGTGACCAATGAGAAATCCGAAGCCCTCGCCCATGCTCGTGACTGCCTTGACAAGCCTGCTGGAAAGGTCGTGATTGAGGATTATCTCGATGGGCCCGAGGTCTCGCTCTTCTGTCTGTGCGACGGCCGTACCGCCTTGCCGCTGGAGCCCGCACAGGATTACAAGCGCGCTCGCGATGGCGGAGCGGGACCGAATACGGGTGGAATGGGCTCCTATTCGCCACTTCCTTGGGCTGACCCGGGGCTTGTCAATGCGGTGACTGAGGAGATAGCTCAGCCTGTTGTCGACGAAATGGCTCGGCGGGGAACCCCCTTCGTCGGGGTGCTGTACTGCGGCTTGGCATTGACCTCCGACGGCGTGAAGGTGGTCGAATTCAATGTGCGATTCGGCGATCCCGAGACTCAATCGGTTCTGGCGCGTTTGCGGACCCCGCTTGCGGGGCTGCTGCGTGCCGCAGCGAGAGGTGAACTTGGAGGCGAGGCTCTCGAATGGACGTCAGACGCCGCGGTGACCGTCGTGCTCGCTGCCGCTGGCTATCCTGGCCCGGTGCGCACGGGTGACCCCGTCAAAGGTTTGGCCGCAGCCGAAGCGACCGCCGGAGTGCATGTGATCCACGCCGGCACGCGGAATGCGGCTGAGGGGGCGCGGAACGCCGCCGGTTTTTCGCATCCTGAAGGGGGCTCGCATGCTGACGCGGAAGGCTCGCTTGTTTCCGCCGGGGGCAGGGTGCTGGCCTGCGTTGGGATGGGGGCCGACGTCGCCGCCGCCCGCCGGGCGGTGTATGCCGCCATCGGCGAGATTGAATTGGCCGGTTCGCATTTTCGTCGCGACATTGCCGCCGATGTGTGAACGGCGAGTTAATGGAACCTGCGGTTGATGGTATGCACGATCGCCCTGTGTACTTCGACTGACATGCAGGCGTCGACTTCCGATGTGTGCATGAAAACGCTGACTAGACGTATTCGAGCGCTGAATTCCGATATGCGAAGGACTCGCGGAGTGCGGCGGTGTGATTCCTCGCTCCGAATTCTCGGAAACTATGGAAGGCGGGGAAAAGTTGGGTGTATTGTAGAAGTTGCATCCGCTAGGTGGCGATGGGGTCACATCCGAAGTAGCTGCTCACTGCACATTCGATGCTCCGTTCCGGGTCCGAGTATGGCCTTGAGCACAAATCAATGCGTGGGTGGTTGACTAGGAACTTTGCGTTGGGTTGCCGCGCAATCTTCGGCTGACGGCGTTGTCGCCAAAACAATCGGGTATCCCGACCTATGGACAAAAGGCGGGGAGCCGTGATCCAATACGTGGAAAGTACTGCTGTGGTACACGAGGGAGTGAGAACACAGATGATTGGAATCGGTGCAAGATACCTGCCCGGGTGGACGCACGTGTACTCGGGTAAGGTTCGCGATGTCTACGTCCCCTCCGGCGTGGACGCTCACAACGGCGAGGATACTTACCTTATTGTCGCCTCCGATCGGATCAGTGCGTACGATTACGTTCTTCCAACCGAAATCCCGGACAAGGGGAGGATACTTAATCAGCTCTCGCTGTGGTGGTTCGAACAGCTCGCTGATTTTACGCCTAACCACGTCGTGTCGACGAACGTCCCCGCGGCCGTCGAGGGGCGGGCCATGATCACTCGTCGACTCAGGGTATTTCCGATCGAATGCGTGGTGCGCGGCTATCTCACAGGTTCGGGTATGGCCGAATACAAGCGGCGCGGAACGGTGTGCGGCGTTGCCCTCCCGCCGGGCATTCGTGAAGCCGAGCGCCTTGACCACCCAATTTTCACGCCGACGACGAAGGCGAGCGCAGGCGACCACGATCAAAGCATTACCTTCGCCGACACCGCCGCTCGGGTGGGCGAAGGCGTTGCCCGCGAGCTTCGCGCGAAATCGATCGCCACCTATGCGAGGGCGCGCGAAATCGCAGCCGAGCGGGGGATCATCATCGCCGACACGAAGTTCGAATTCGGCGTTTCCACCGACCCCGGGTCGGAGGAGATCATCCTGGGAGACGAGGCGCTCACCCCCGATTCTTCGCGGTTCTGGATCGCCAACGTCTATGAGCCGGGAAGGTCGCAACATTCGCTCGACAAGCAGTTCGTCCGCGATTGGCTGAGTTCGGAGGATTCCGGCTGGGATCCGAATGCCGGCTCTCATCCTCCTGAACTGCCCGACGAAGTCGTCGAAAAGACGCGTGAGCGGTACGTGCAGATATACGAGCGCTTGACTGGAAGCCGCTGGTCCTGACCGCGTGAGCTCAGGTTCGCTTCGAGTCTGACTCTCTGTGAGGCTGGATTCGAGTTCGCTAGGAATCGGATTCCAAATCTCCGTGAGTTCGGACTTGGTTTGCCCGGTAATTTAGACCCGGTTTGCCGTGAGCCTTGCCCGGGATCGCCTGGCAATCCGGGCTCAGGATTCGGGAACGCCTGTGCAAGCTTGTCTCGTGCCCGTATCATGGACACGAGGCACTAGGCGGTGTCCGAATTCCGAGACTGGAGGTACGCGTTGGGACGCATCATCGTCGAAGTCATGCCGAAACCTGAGATCCTTGACCCGCAGGGCAAGGCCGTGCGCGGCGCCTTCCTTCGGCACGGAGTAGACGTCTTCACGAACGTAAGGCAGGGCAAGCGCTTCCAGCTGACCGTAGAAGGGGCAGTGACGGAAAGCCACCTCGAATCCGCCCGCGAGGTCGCAGCCACGAGCCTGTCCAACCCGATCATCGAGGACGTCGTGGCCGTCTACGCGGCGGAGGACGAGCTGTGAGAATCGGCGTCGTAACGTTTCCCGGGACTTTGGACGATGGCGATGCGGCGCGCGCCGTTCGTTTGGCCGGAGGTACGGCCGTTGCCCTGTGGCACGCCTCAGATGACGTTCAAGGCGTCGATGCGATCATCCTTCCAGGGGGATTTTCCTACGGCGACTATCTCAGATGCGGTGCCATAGCCGCATTGACGCCGGTTATGTCAGCGGTGGTCGACGCGGCAGGAAAGGGCGTGCCCGTGCTGGGAATCTGCAACGGCTTCCAAATCCTGTGCGAGGCGCATCTGCTTCCCGGGGCGCTCGTGCGCAACGGTGGGCAGCGTTTTGTCTGCCGCGAGCAGAAACTCGTGGTTGAGAACGCGGACACGCCATGGACCTCCGGTTTCGCGCGAGGCCAGGTCATCACGATTCCACTGAAGAACGGCGAGGGTTGTTTTCAGGCCGACGCCGAGACCGTTGCCCGCCTTGAGGGCGAGGGGCGTGTGGCCTTCCGATATGCAGGAGTCAATCCCAACGGGTCGGTCGACGACATCGCGGGGGTTGTCTGCGAGCGGGGGAACGTCGTTGGGCTCATGCCGCACCCGGAGCACGCCGTCGAAACTGGTTTCGGGCCGGGTGGTGTCGAGGGGCTTCGCTCGGGAACCGATGGGCTGACCTTTTTCGCATCCGCTCTCGAAGCGATTGCCGCATAGCAGTTTGGAAGGCGGCTTGGAATCGAGACAAGGCAGCCGCCGCTCGCAATTCGGGACGCAGCCGAGCATTGGCCGCGAAGACCCGTTGGAATAGGAGAATCCATGGCCTCGGCCGAGCACCGCAACGAAAGCTATGACACCGTCGAGGAAGCAGCCGCGACGCCCGAGCAGCCCATGCCCTGGGCCGAGC
>CAUSGP010000102.1:0-8085 GCA_963531075.1 uncultured Actinomycetaceae bacterium
CCTTGCTCTCTTTGATTGCGCGGCGTGGTGAGGTTCCGAACAGCTCGACTTTGCCCGAGGTCGGTTCCGACAGGCCGAGCACCATGTCGAGCGTCGTTGTTTTTCCCGCCCCATTGGGGCCGAGGAAAGCCACGACCTCGCCCGGGGATATCGAGAGGGAGACACCTCGAACGGCTTGGACGTCACCGAAGGTTTTGACGAGATTGTCGGTGGAAAGGGTCGGCACACTCATATTTTATTATTTAACCCTAGCTCGGTGTGATCGACAACGGGATTTCGGGATGAAAACAGGCGATACTCGCCCAATTTTGCGCTTCCCTGGCCGTCTTGTGCCTGCCTGGCCGTAGCATGCCTGGTTGTCTTGCGTTTGCCCGGCTATCTTGTGCCTGCCCGGTCGTAGCCTACCCGGCTGTCTTGCGTTTGCCCGGCCGTCTTGTGCCTGCTTGGTCGTAGCGTGCCTGCCCAACGCGGTGCCTGATGGCCCGAGTTTAGAGCGCTTCGTTACAGCCAGCCGTTGTCGCGAGCGATCTGTGTGGCCTGGGCGCGTGTGCGCGCCCCCGTCTTGCGGATGGCAGACGATAGGTGATTGCGCACGGTCCCCGGCGAGAGGAAGAGGGCATGGGCGACGTCGGCCGTGGTTCCTCCCGCGGAGGCTGCGCGCAGAACGTCTCTCTCGCGCTCGGTTAACGGATTATTTGAGGCGGCCAAGGATTCTGCCGCCAGATCCGGGTCGACGACGCGCTGGCCGTTCATCACCTTGCGTACGGCTGAAGCCAGGGAATCGGAGGGTGCGTCTTTGACGACGAAGCCGCTGGCGCCGGCCTCCATCGCGCGTCGAAGGTATCCCGGCCGCCCGAAAGTCGTCACCATGAGAATCTTGACGGCGGGGTGTTCCCGGTGAATATGTGCGGCTGCCGTTATTCCGTCCATGACGGGCATTTCGACATCGACCAATACGACGTCGACCTCGCCCCGGGCAACCGCGTCGATTGCTTCGCGACCGTTCGACGCCTGTGCGACGACCTCAATGTCGTCTTCAAGATCGAGCATCATGGCGATGGCTCCGCGAACCAAAGCCTGATCGTCGGCTACGAGTATCCGTATCGTCATATGTTCAGTGTATTGCCCGTTTTTTGCCGGCTGCCGTATCGCCCGAGAACGTCGCCTCAACGGCCCAACCGCGTTTAATTCGCCCGTAGGAAAGGACGCCTCCCGCCTCATTCACTCGATGTTCGAGGCCGGCCAAACCGTTCGCTTCGGTTTTCTTGGTTTCATTCGGATGGGATATCCCGTCGTTTTCGATCCTCACGCTCGAAGCCGACGTAGTGATGAGGCAGCGTGTGGCGGCCGCGTGGTGAACGACGTTCGCTACGGCTTCCCTGACGACGTGGGCGGCCGCTCGCTCGGTCTGTTCGTTCATCGCGACGGGGTCGCCGCTTATAACGGGTGTGATACCCGCGGCGTAGAGCAGTTCGCGCGCGGCCATGACTTCCTCTTCGACGCGGAGTTTCCTGGCGTTACGCACCACGGCGCGCACATCCGCCAGCGCCTGGTGCGAAAGCGCGGCCGCTTCGCGGAGCTCCTGGCGCATCCGTTCCCGCTGGTCCGGCATCTCCGAAAGGCGCAAGGAAAGCTGCGTCTTTAACGCGATGGCGGTGAGCGTTTGCCCCACGATGTCGTGCAGATCCGAGCTGATTCGCTCGCGTTCGGACTCCTGGGTCAGCTGCTCAATGGTCTTGTTCTTGATTTCTAGTTCTTTCTGGAAGGTCAAAATCTGACTGATGGAACTGAAGGCGCCAGTCAAAATACACAGGAGGGCGTAAGACGCCCACGCCTCCTGACTGTTCAATTCGGCGAGATAGACGAGCAGTCCGATTTGCAGCCCCGCGAAAGCCAGCAGGCCCATGAGGGCGTATTTCCTGCTCGGTTGAGGAATTGTATAAGCGATGACTGCGGCGATGAAAATGAGAAGCTGAATGCTATGGCCGTGACCAAGAAAAGACGCCGCGGTTTCGAGCGCCGTCAGCACCGCGATCGTGGACCACAGCCGAGGCGATGGCGATGCCCCACGTTCCGATGACGGCATACTGGGGTATATCAACCAGACTCGAATGTAGATGGTGTTGAACGCCAAGAGTGCCCCAAGGTAGAGGTACTTTCTGAGTCCGTTTTCCATGAGCAGACCGTCGGCGATGGGAATGATTGTGAAGAGCAACCATACATTGGCGTATATCATGGCGGCTCCCTTGGGATGAGCTTTCATCCAACGGTCAATTCGATTGTGGGACGGCCCATCGTTGAACGGCGGCCTCTTGAGTTCGTTCACTGGGTTCTTGCCTCCCGCACTTTTCATGTCCGAAGCTTTCACGAGGCCCTCCTCAGATTATTGGGGATGCGTTTTCCCGCAGCTTAGTGTGTCACAGGCACGAAATAGGTGTGCGGAATATTGGCGGCACGCTGACGATCGCTGCGCATGCCGATTGCGCTGACGATTGCGCACGGCGATGTCGGCCCCGTTCGAGAGGCCGACATCCCAAGAAGCGCCACAGGCGACATAGCGTCGGCGCGTCAATGCGATCGCATGCGTTGCGCTTATTGTCCGTGGGTGCACACAATCGACCGATTCACACCATTGTCCGGTTTGCTCTATCGGGCCGCGTCTTTGCGGATCCTCTTCACGGCGATCAAACCGAATAGGAGCGTCCATGCGGCGATATTCGCGATCCACAACCAATCGAAAGCGGTCTGCTTGATTGGCCACTGGCTGAGATTGAAGAGGCCGTACATGGGACTGTACGGGGCAATGTTGCGGAAGAAGTCCGGCATATTGTCGAGCGGAATCCACATGCCTCCAAGAAAGGCGAAAATTGCGCTCCCGCCGCCGATGATTCCGTATGCGGCGTCGGAACGGAAAAGGTAACCGAGAGCCAATCCCATGGTTGTGGTGACGAGGCAGCCTAAGAGGATAAGGCAAGGAACTGCCGCCCACACGGGGCCTTCGGCCTTTGCACCGCAGAGGAATCCGACGAACATGAGGGACAGGAGGGATAAAAGGGCGGAGGCAAGCGCCAGCAGGACTTTGTTGACGAGGTAGGTGATGGACGACGTCGGCGTCAACGCCAACTGCCTGCTCCATCCCATGGCGCGTTCGATTCCGACCCCCGCGGCGATCGTGGCGGCCGCCAAAGTGGCGCCGTAAGCGCCCATGGCGAACATGACCTGCGCCGAATTGTTGCCGCGCCCCGACCATGTCGACGAGTAGCTCTGGAAGGCGCCGAACATGAAGTACATGATGACGGGCAGCAGTAAGGCGAAGCCCAGATTTGCGGGGTAAAGAACCGTGTGGCGGAATTGGTACCGCAGGAGCGAACCCAGGCCGTGGAAGGGACGATGTGACCGGGCGGCGTAAGCGTCGGTTTTCTTTGCGGACATGTCAGGACTCCTTCGGGGAAGCGCCGGCCGGGCCGTCGACGCCGTCGGTCAAATGCTCGAAGGCTTCCTCGAGTGATTGATCCGTGACGGAAATGGAAGCGATTCCCGGCAAGGTCATAACCTCGCGCACTAGGGCGACGGTGTCCGGCCCGGAGATGGTGAGAGTTTCGCCCGTTCGGGAAACGGTGGCGCGGTGGGCCATGTGGGCGCTCGCGGCGGTGAGCTGATCTATCGCGTCGAAAGTGAGGTTGATGCGTTGGGTTCCGAAGTTGTGACGGATCTGATTCGTATTGCCGTCGGCGACGATCTTTCCTTGATTCATGATGATCGTGCGAGGTGCAAAGGCTTCCGCTTCAGCCAGGTAATGGGTGGCGAAGATGATGGTTTTGCCGTTGTCGGCCTCGGCGCGCATCGCTTCCCAGAAGCGGCGGCGGGCGTTGACGTCCATGCCGGCAGTGGGTTCGTCAAGGATGAGGAAATCGGGATCGGAGAGCAGCGCCAAGGCGAATCGCACGCGCTGTTGCTCGCCGCCCGAGCATTTGCCGATCTGACGCTTGGCGATATTCGTCAGGTCCGTGCGTTCCATGATCTCTTCGATCGGACGTTTAACGCTCACCATGCCCGCGACCATGCAGATTGTCTCGCGCACCGTGTATTCGCGGAGGAGCCCGCCGCTTTGCAGAAGTGCGGAAAGCCGCCCGTTGTCGATGGCCTCGCGCGGGCTCCCGCCGAAAACCGAGATTGACCCGGATGTGGGCCTCGAAAGGTCGAGCGCCATGTCGAGGGTTGTTGTCTTTCCCGCTCCGTTAGGGCCGAGAAGCGCGACGATTTCGCCTCGATTTACGTTGAAAGAGATGCCGTTAACAGCCTTGACTTTTCCGAAGTGTTTGTGAATTCCCTCGACGACGAGGGCCGGCTGGGCGCCCGATGCTCGGCCGGGAACAGAATTTTTGCGCGCAGCTCCGGCGCTTGCGGCCTGATCTACGTCGGCTGCGTGATCGCGCGGTCTATGCCGCGCGGCCGATGGTGTAGTACTCATGTTTCGATTCTCGCAGGGCCAATGTCCGCGCGGAATTGCCGACAGTCACGATGTGCCGATGACAAGTGTCATGAGGTGCTGCGGGCCGGGGCTTTCGGCGATTGCGACGTACACTTGAAGCCATGGAAAATACGGAGTTTCGTGTTGAGTTGGTGCGTTTGGTCGATGAGTCCTACCCGGTTGTCGTCGGGCGTGGACTGGAAGGAGACGTCGCCGCGTTTCTCGCTGACAGGCATCCCGACCGCCGAATCGCCGTCGTCACCGATTCGAATGTCGCTGACATGGCCGCGGAAGACCTGATCGCCGCTTCCGGTGCGCGCGCCGCCGATCTTTTCGTCTTTCCCGCGGGGGAGCGGTCGAAGATTCGCGCGGTCAAGGAAACGATCGAGGATCAACTCGTAGCCAAAGGATATGGACGGGACACGGTCATCGTCGCCCTGGGAGGAGGAGTCGTCACCGATTTCGCGGGTTTCGTGGCGGCGACGTTTACACGCGGGGTCCCCTACGTGAGCGTCACCACCACGCTGCTGGGGGCGGCAGATGCCGCGATTGGTGGAAAAACTGCCGTCGATACGCCGGCCGCCACGAATTTAATCGGGGCCTTTCATCAGCCCAGTGCCGTATTCGTCGATCTCGACCGTTGGCTCACGCTCTCCGACCGGCAGATCCGCGAAGGGCTCGGGGAAACCGTTAAACACGCATGTTTAGCCGACGTGCGTTTTTTCGAGGCTCTGGTGGAACCTTTCGCCGAGCGCGGTCTGACTCCCGGCGAGTTCGTCCGCGACGATGTGCTGGCCGAACTCACAGCGCGGCGCAATTGCGAGATCAAAAGGGATTTTGTGGTCTCCGACGTTCACGAGGGCAATAGGCGCATGGGCTTGAACCTCGGCCACACGATTGGCAGAGCATTAGAGACGGCCGCCGGGTATTCCCTCAACCATGGCGAGTGTGTGGCGATTGGTTTGGCGCTTCAGGCTCGGCTGGGCAAGGAATACGGTTACTGCACGGCCGACGACGTCGCTCGAATCGAGGGGCTTTTGACGGCTATCGGATTGCCTGTCGGGTTGCCCGACGGCGTGAGCGTCGATCGGATTATGGAGGCGATGTCTCACGACAAGAAGGGAAGAGCCGGCGCGATCCGTTTCGTTTTCGAGGACGGCATCGGCAAACTCGTCGTGCACGAGGACGGCTCCTACGCTCGAGGCGTCGACGCCGGCAGAATGCGCTCCTTCCTTCAATCCCAGGTTTGACGAGCGATCTCAAAGAGCGATCTCAAACCTGAAACGATCCCAATCTCGCGATCTCGGCGCTTTCGCCTCACGGGCGGCTGCGCATGCCGGCTCACCCCTGAGCGTTGGGCGGTTCCTTTTCCGCTGCTCGGCCGCCGGCATTGATTGACGCCGCTTGACCCTCGCCATCCGTGGAATCGCTGTGACGTCCGGCATCCGTGAACTTGGCGCGGTCGGTGGTATTCGTGGCTTCGGACCGGTCGTCGACGTTGGTGTTCTCGACCTGATCGGTGGCATCGGTGGGCTTGGTGGTATCGCTGGGCTCAGGCTGATCGTCAGCGTCAAAGATGGACGTGAAATGCGCGTAAGCCAAGGAAAGGCCGAAACACACGAGTCCGGCGACGAGCAGCGACACGATTCTCACGAGCGAGTTCTGCCCTGCCATGTCGGCGATTGCGAATCGCAAAACCATGACCATGATCAGCCCCAGCCCGTAAATGCGAAGAGCTTTGCCGCGTGCGATGAATCCGATAATGACGCACACGGTTCCAGCCGTGAGGAACGAGATCGTTCCGATGACGGACGACTGGCTTGAGGCTCCCCCGAACAGGAGGAAGGTTCCGACCACGCCGATGGTCGTATTCGCCCCGAGGACGGCCGATGAGGCAAAGCTTCGTGCCGACGGCCATACCATCCATGACAAAGCCATGTTCAGCGCGAGGGACGTGGCGAGGAAAATGACCTTGGCCAGGGGATTTGCGACGTCGTAGACCAGGAAGAAAGAGAGACACTTGTAAGCGAGCAGGGCCAGGCAGATGTATAAGGGCGGCAGCGCGGCCACCGTCGTAGGTTTGGCGGCAGGCGTTCTACCCTGAAACTCGACGTTTCTGGTCATGATGACGCGGACCATCTCGGGGCGCTTCCCGCGGCCTTTGCCCGTCACGAGTTCGATTGGGGTCAACGAGTTGGTGGGAAGGCCAGCGTAAATGAGAGCGGCCAAGACGAGATTGGTCAATGCGACGTGGAGGGTAATCTGCCACTGATCTTGTAGCCCCGCAATGTCGGTGATTCGCCAGGTATGAATGGGAATGGCCCCGAGAATGGCCGCCGCCAGCACCCAGCTTGCGGCGATCAGCACGCGACGATTCGAAGAACGGTAGCTGATGACGAGGACCACGCATACCGTGAGGGCCACCGCGACCAGGGAAAGGAGTTCTCGCACCAAACTACCCGGTGCTTGGAACTCGAATAGAAGCAAAGCCGTGGGAATGATGATCGAATGTTCGGCCGAGCGTCGTTTGATCGTGGGAATGGCACTCAGTGAGACTGCCCCGACGATGAGCAGCTGGAGAGCGGGATGGACATTCTTGCTCGATGGGTTGTCGGCCGTGTGGAAGAGGTTGGCCATGCCCAAGAAAATAGCCGTCGTGCTGGTGCTCAGACCGGCGAATGCCGACATCCGGGCATTGAGAGGAAGTACCGAAACGATGAGGGTGACAGCCAGGACTACTCCCAGTACGGCCGCTAGGATCACCGGATCGTCAGGGCCGACGGGGAGTGGAATACTGCGCATGAAGGAAAAGACTTGGGCAGTGATGAGACAGGCGGCGAACCATCCTCCGCATAGGAGGTCGGAAAGCGCCGGCCATGCTGTGATTGCCCAGTTCGCCGTCATCGCATAAGTTCCCAGGGTCAGCGCCAGGGCCGCCAGGAGGGTAGACGCCGAAGAAATAGGCGAAATGTGAGCGGCGAAGGCGTAAGGAGCCGCTGCCAAGCCGGTTGTCGTGACAGTGAAGGAGATGGCGGCATACGCTGCTCGAAGTTTGTATGAGGTCTCGGAACGGGCGACGAAGCAGCACACGACCGCCAGGCAGACGCAGTAGAAGACTATTGCCCACGCCGCTGTGGGTGCCTGCGAAGAATGCTGGTGGGCGTATGTTCTGGCCAATATGACCGTAATGATGCCGCCAGCGCCCACGGTGAGCGCAGCGAAGAAGATACGCGCCTTGCTGGCCAGGACAATAAGTGTGATAGACCAGGCCGTGAGCAGGATAATCGCGATCTGCGGCGGAATAGTATTATCGAGCAGCACGCCCCCGATAATCGCGACGAAACCCAAGCCTCCGCCCGTTCCCATGATCGTCGCTGCGGCCACCCGATTGCTGTTGGGCCGCAAGGCGAAGCGAGTGCCGAAGCCCGTCATGACGAGTGCGATCACGCCAATAAGGAGGATCTTCGCGTAATGAGGAATGGCATTCCACAGCAGCGCCACCAGGCTCGCCGCGGCCATAAGTATGAGCAGGGAGGCAGCGAGCGAGAGCAGGTAAAGTTCCAGCTGCTTCTCGCCGCCGACCCGTTTCCACAGGGATGGCTTGGCCTCCGAGA
>CAUSGP010000103.1:0-7835 GCA_963531075.1 uncultured Actinomycetaceae bacterium
CCAAAGACAAAAACCACATGATTTTCTCTATAGATGAAGAAAATGCCTTTGACGAAATCCAGGCGCGACGTTGCAATCAATATCACCCGTCGGGCGGAGGCGTTGAAAGCGAAGCTGGCAGCCGTTCCCGCTACTGCCCGCACACGCCCGGCTCCTGGAGTCCGGCGATGAAACTCTTCTTCCTGCTGATATCGGCGGTCTGTTTCTGGGCTGGGGACAAGGTGGCATTCCAAATTCGGACCGATCTTGCGAGCGGCCGAAGCCCAGCCGAGGTCATCGACCGTTTCTGGCTCGACCTGGCCAGCCCCGCGCACGTCTCGTTCGTCGGCGTCGATGTGCTCGCCGGCCTTTGCCTCGTCGGCGCGCTCGGGCTCGTCTTGCTCTACAACTATGCGGGCAAAGGACAGCGTCGGCAGGGCGAAGAACACGGGTCGGCCCGCTGGTCATCGTCCCGTCAGATGCGCCGTTTCACCAATAGAGACCCTCGACAGAACATGGTGTTCACGGACGTGAACAAGCTTAGCCTGGATTCGCGGAAAACCCAGCGCAACCTCAACGCGCTGGTCATCGGCTCCTCGGGCTCGGGCAAGTCGCGCTACTACGTCATGCCCAATTTGGCCCAGCACAACACCAGTTTCGTCATAACCGACCCGAAAGGCGAACTCCTGGCCAGGTCCGGCAACGATCTGGCCGCTGCCGGATACGCCATCCGCGTCCTCAACCTCGTCGAGCCGGGCGAGTCCGACACGTACAATCCCTTCGCCTATTTCGACCCGAACAGGGCGGAGATCGACATCGCCGTGCTGACCGAAAACGTCATGACCAACACGTCGGGAAAGAAACCCTCTTCGGTCTCCAACGCCGATTTTTGGGAAAAGGCCGAGCGCGCTCTGCTCAACGCGCTGGTCGCTTACATCTATTTCACGAAAGGCCCAACGTCCACGCTCATCGGCGTCGTCGAGCTCCTGGCAAAAATGGGCGCATCGGAAACCGACGAGGCCCACCAGTCAGAAGTCGATCTTATCATGGCAGCCGTTGAGGAGGAGATCGCCGCCTACGACGCCGACCCTGACGAGTACGGGCCGGAATGCGCGGCGATGATCGACGGCCTGCGGTTCGCCGTCTCACAATACACGACGTATACGCAGGGTGCCGGCGAAACGAAGAAGTCCGTCATTATCTCGCTCGGAGTGCGCATGGCTCCCCTGCACATGGCGCCTCTGCGGCGCCTTCTTGCCTCCGACACCATCGCCGCTGGCAACGTCGGCGAGGAGAAGACCGCGATCTTTCTCGTCATCCCCGACACACACGCGGCGTTCAACTTCATCGCCGCGATTTTCTACGAGCAGATGTTCGCCTCGCTCATCCGCGCGGCCGACACTGCCGAATCGCGGCGCCTGCCGATCCCGGTCCAGTGTTTCATGGACGAATTCGCCAACATTGGACGCATTCCGTCCTTCGAGCGGGTGATCGCCGTCATACGTTCGCGCGGCATCAGCGTTTCGGTCGTCATTCAGAATCTCGCCCAGCTCAAATCCCGTTACAGGGACGACTGGGAGACGATCGTCGGCAATTGTGACAGCTTGCTGTTCTTGGGCGGCAATGAAAAGTCGACGACCGAGTATCTGTCCAAAATCCTGGGAAAGCAGACGATCCGGTCCACCGAGACGTCGCAATCGAAAGGGCGGAACGGATCGTGGTCCCTCCAGGACAGGAATCTCGGCCGCGACCTGCTCTCGGCCGACGAAATCGGCAGGCTCGGCACCGACGAGGCGGTCTACATTCTGCGGGGATGCCAGCCCTGGCGCGCCCGCAAACTCGCGCCGATCCGCGAGGCCGGCGTTTTCGCTTACACTCCCGAGCTCAACGACGAGGCGGTCTTCGACGAATGCTTCATCGACTGGGCCGACGACGCCGAGGCCTGAATCAACCCTCTTATGAAAGGAGACCCACATGGACACGGTCATCTACACGACGCCGGGGTGCCCTCGGTGCCGTCTGACGCTGCGTCAATTCGACAAACACGGACGGCCCTACCGGCAAGTCACAGCTACGCCCAAGGACATCGAGCAGCTGCGCGCCGAAGGCTTCACGTCTTTCCCGGTCGTGAAAACACCGTCTGAATCATGGGACGGCTTCCGTCCCGAAAAAATCGGCGCCGTCCCCCGGCCTCGAGACGTCAGCCCCGACGTCGAGCTCGGGCGGCGCCCACGCCGCTAGAAAACAGAAAGAAGGAGGGGAGACAAGCCAAAAAGCTTGTCTCCCCTCCTTTCCGCGTCCGCCCGGGCAGATCGCCCTTTAGTCGCCGACGAGGGCGCTGGCTATTCTGTCAGTGCTGACAATAAGGAATATGAAGAAGATCGGCCCGGCTATCAGCGAGCCGAGGTTGGAGGCCATCGACTTGAGCCCGTCGGCGTTGGCGATCGCGTTGACGTCGATCGAGCCGATCTGGAATCGCGTATACAACGCGATTACAATCAATATTGCCACGCCCTTGAGGACGACTTTCGCGTACTTTTTCAGGAAGCCGATCGCGATCGACTTCGTCTCCGGGTGGCCAAGAAACGAAATCGGCAACGTCGATCCGGCGATGAGCAGGTACATCTCGGCGAAGCGCATGAAGATCACGATCTTCAAAATCAGGCCGGCAAGGATACCGATGATCCACGGCAGGAACAAGATGAGCATCAATCCGGCTTTGTCGATCGTGTCCATGTTCTCGACAGCCTCAACCATCCCGTCAGGCAGGCCATTACCGCGCGATCCCGGATTGAGTTTGGCCACTCCCCGGATGATTTTGTCGCCGATCTCATTTATCGCTCCGATAATCAGGCCCGTGTTCTGGATCGTGACGACAATCATGGCCGCCGTGATCGTCGCGGCCGCGACCTGCTGAGTTCCCGCTTTGTGGTCGCCTTCGTATTTCGCCGATATTCGGGCGAATTGAAGAACGAGAATGCCGCCAGCGATCACGGCGGCCACGGGTTTGACCGCCACCGAGTTGATTTGATTGACGAAGGCGAAAGCCCCCGAATTGTATGTGGCGGCCGAGTGCTTGAGCCCGTCGGCACCTTGGGCGAAGTCCGACCCGATGATCGTCCTGAGCATCGCCAAAATAATGTCAGACATCTTATTTTCCTCCTACGCGGACGGCACGGGGAAGCAGCGCGTCCGAATGCCGGTAGAAACTCAACGGCCGAACGCCGACGCCCCCGCTTGG
Organism: uncultured Actinomycetaceae bacterium; assembly: GCA_963531075.1. Classification (GTDB taxonomy): domain Bacteria; phylum Actinomycetota; class Actinomycetes; order Actinomycetales; family Actinomycetaceae; genus Peptidiphaga. Next base: position 3,221 of record CAUSGP010000103.1, read on the forward strand.
GATCGAGTCGATGATCTTCCCACCGCCGACGTAGATCCCGACATGGGTGACATTGTCTTTCGATGCCGGGATCGACATTGACTGGAAAAAAACGATGTCGCCTGGCGCGAGCTCGGACGTCGTCGCGTTGACGTAGTGGCCTCCGTAACGGGAGGCCAACGAGTACATGGCGTACTCGCATTTGGACGTCGCCCACGGGTTGCCTTTGACCGACATCGGCAGATTCACCCCGTGCTTGCCGAAGACAGTTTTGACGAATACGCAGCAGTCCATGCCTCCTCGTCGACCTCGATACGGGGTTCCGATGTACTGCTGGGCCGTTGAGACGACCCCGCTAACATTGGCGCCAGCCTCGACGCCGGAGGCCGGCGGCTGGCTCGCCCGTCCCGGGCCGCCGGCCTCGACCAGCTTCGGGTTACGTTTGATTGTGATTCCACCGTTCTTGATCGCTTTCTTCGCAACATCGGCCGGAATCGTCTCAACATAATATTGCGCAGCCCCGTAGTTTTCCGTTGTGATCGCCCCGTCCTCAGACACCGATGCGACATAGGCGACATGCCCGTGAGCGCTCGTATGCCCGTACACACCGGCCTCGAAGGAGACGACGTCGCCCATCTGAGCCTGGCTCGGCTCAGAGATCGTCGTCCAGCCGGGAAGGTTGCCCGGTTTGCCCCACTGGCGGCCGTCCCCGCCCCGAGGAGTCAACTCCCCGTGGGTATAGACCCACCGTCCCGGGCCGCCGCCCATGTCTCGATTGACACGCCAATACACAAAATCTGTGCAGTTTCCGTAGTAGTAGCGGGTCGAGGGATTAACCGTATTGTAAGCGGCGGTTGCCTTTCCGGCACCGTCTCGGACCTGCCCTGCCCACGGATAGTCGTCGGTCATCGCGAGTCCCGCCGTCTGGGCCTCGTCCTCGTAGAAGAAATTCACAATCCACGAAGGGATGAAACTCAAAACGATCATCACCGCCAAAAGGATCGCGGCGATCACCGCGAAGGTCATGCCGACCGCGGTCCCGGCAGGGGCGAGGACAGCAGCGACGATGCGAGCGACGGTCTGCGCGGCCATCCTTGCGGCCGTCTGGCCGACGCGCTGGCTTCCCCGCGCATTTTGCCGCGAGGAGACGGACTCATAGCCCGTCTCCGTCTGACGGCCTGCCTTGTCTCGCCTGTCGGGACGTCCCAAGCAGGGACGGCGGCGGTCGAGCTTGGCCTCATACCCTCGCGGAACGCGCGATCTTGTGCGGATTGGCCGCCCTGCAACCGTCTGGGCGATCGCCCGCGCCAGCAGACCGACAAGCCGTCTTGAGCCGCGCGCCCGGCCGGCGACAATACGCCGTCCGGCCCTTCCGCCTTTGACCGCGGCAGCTTTCCCGGCCTTGCGCCCAACCCACGCGACGGGCCGGCCGGCCGCTCGACCTGCCAGTCGGTCGGCCCGCCCCGACGTCGACGACGTCGCGTCCTCTTTCGCCTCGTGCGGACGCAGGACCTTCTCGTCAGTCACAAGCCGTCCTGCACGGCGGATGTGCGGCGTCACATACCGCCTGTTCTCGGTCCGTCTCAGGTCACTGCGCATGCGCACCACGCCCTGCCGGCGTCTCCTCAAACCTGGTCGAGAAGACTCGGAAAATCCTGCTATCAGGGTCCATCGTGTTGTCGAACGGGATCGTCACCGGCCCCATACGCATCAGCCCACATCCCGGACGGGCGTTAACAAACGCGCGTCGCTGCCCTTCGGAGAACTTCAGCAGCTCGACGAGCGCGTCGGCGTCTGTGGCCTGCTGATTAATCAGAATAAGCCCGTCCGAGTTTGACAGCATGAGACGGGCTCGCTCATTGGCCAGCAGCTCCTCGATATTCTGGGTGATCCCCGTGGCTGCGGCACCCCACTTCCGCACTCGCTTGAAAATGCTCTGACAGTAAGCCGCCGCAAAGTCGTTGGAAAACAAGACGTGGAATTCGTCAATGTAGACCCATGTTCTGCGTCCCGCAGCCCGGTTCCGGGCAATCCTGGACCAGATCTCCTCGAGGATCACCATCGCCCCGAACGTTTGCAGATCACGGCCGAGGTCGGCGATGTCGTAGACAGTGACCCGATTTGCCCCCTCGACGTTAGTCTGCTGGGCGAAACCCCGGGCCGAGCCGCGCGCGTACAATTCCAGGCCTGTCGCCAGTTGCCTGGCTTCTGGCTCCGGCTCACCCATCAGCGTCTCGTAAAGCGTCCCGAGCGTCGGAGAGACAGCCCACGGGCTGTTCCAATATTCGCTGTACACCCCCAAGGCCGCGCGGTCGACAATCGACCGTTCGACAGGGGACAGGCCGTCGGCGCCGCCGAGAAGGACCTCAATCAGCGCGAGCGTGTATCCACATTTGTCACGGATTGGATCGTTCTCACTCACAACGACGTTCTTATCCAGATAAAGGGGGTTGATGCAGTCGCGCGATCCAGCCGAGATGACGACTCTTGTCGCGCCGAGCTCGTCGGCCAGGGCGACATACTCTCGCTCCGGGTCGATGATCAGGATCTCGTCCGCCTCGCGGCGAAGGAAAGTCTGCTCGATCTCGAACTTGGCGAACTGGCTCTTGCCCGACCCGGTCGTGCCCAAAATGAACGCGTTCGCGTTCATCCCCAGTCTGCGGTCGGCGACAATCAGGTTCTTTGAAACCTGATTGATCCCGTAAAAGTTCCCCCCTGGCTGAAGAATCTCCTGAGTCGTGAACGGGACCATCGTCGCCGCGACAGCTGTTGTCAGCGTGCGGAAAACTGGCAGACGGTTCTCCCCCAGCGGGAGGATCGCGTTCAGTCCGTCAACCTGCATATACCTCAGGTTCTCCAGGTCACATGAGTGCTTGCCGCACACGCGTTTGACCCGTTTGACGTTCTCTGCCAGCTCCTCGACCGTCGCGCCTGCAACCCCGACGACGATCGTCGTCGTAAAGAGCTTCTCGTTCGTCTGCTCCAGTTGGTCGCGCAGCTCGACCGCCTCCGTATAGGAGGCTTGCAGCTCATGCGGCAGGAAATCCTGCGTCAAGCCCTGTTTGGCAAGTCTGCGCTGCTCGGTCGCGCGTTGCATGTCCATGCCCGCGATCTGGCGTTTGACCAAATCCAGGCCTTCAGCTTGGTCCATGGGCGCGATATGAAGGGAAACCGTGACATCGACAGGGATCTCGGCGATCTCCCGCACGACACGGTCGTTCATCCACGACGGCAAATTCCGTAGAACCAAGGTCTGCCAGTACCGCGTCGTCCCAGACGACAGGCAGACATGATCCCGGTTCGACACATCGACCGACATCGGCGCGACAAGGTCTTTTGTCGTCAACCCCTGACCGACAAGCTCGCTGTAGGAGAACTCGACCTGACAATCGGGCCGGAGCATATGCTGCAAAACGCGCACACGCTCCTGCCCATTCAGCCACGCCGCCTGACAGCCGCCGACGTCTTTCAGCGCGGCGGCGTCTTCGGCCGCCATCCGAGTCAGCAGCAGGCGGGCCTCCTGGACTGATTCAGCCTGCACGGTCAACGTCACGTATTTTTCGGTTAACGTGTTCTGCCGCCCTGTTTGCAGACGTTGAGCGATCAGTTTGTTGTACTCGGCCCGTTGGGGATCAAACCCATCGGGCCGCCCCGGAAGTTGGACCTCGGCCGCCAGGCGTTGTTTGTCCAAGACACGATTTAAGAGTGTGACCTGAACATGCTGGCCACCGAGATGGCCGTTCAAAAACCGCGCGTATGCCTCAACAAGGCCTTCTTGGACCTCCGGCGGAGCCATCTGATAGTCAATATCCGACAGTCTCAACGACGCAGAGTATTTGTTTCCGCCGAGCCAGCACACTCCTGAATCTGCCAGAGTCTCATACTGGATAAGATCCTGGGCCGACCTCGGCGGTCGCCGCTTATTCTGCTGCTTCACCGGCTGCGATGCGTCGGCGGGCACGCCGGGACCGCCTCGTAAGCGACGATGTTGATGTTTCTTCATGGGTAGCCTCCCCACATGTTGATGAGTACGTGAAATGTCGTGATCCGAAACGGTGAGCGAACCAGTAACGGGCATATTTCTCGAACGGAACGCCGGCAGGGCGGACCCAGCCCACGCATACGGCCGGAATCGCGGCCAGGGCCACGAGAATCACCCCGAGGTTTTCCTGGCCCGCGAGGAAACACGCCCCGTAGACACCGGCGACAACCGGAAAAGCGACAGCGACAACTGCAAGCTGGCGCCACGACAGCCCGAACAGGACCCTGGCCTGATACCGCGTGACCTCGCGGTAGACCTTGACCTCAAAAGCCATGTTCGGCCCCAGTCAGATTTTTACCTGGGCAAACAGCGCGGCTGCGGCGATGATCATTCCGCCGCCGACGAGCTGCCAAACCCCTGACTGGATCTGGTTGCCATTTTTTTCATGCAACCCCCCGGCAAGGACAATGGCGCCCCATACGCACCAGAGTCCTCCGCCAGTGATTGCAAATTTTGTGATTAGTGCTACGACAGAAGCAAGCATTTTTCTCTCCTCATTGGAAACACATGGATTGTTTTTGGTCGGTCCGTCCCACGCCCCATCGCTACGGGAAACAAAAGGGACGGGTGAGGAATACCTCCGGCCATTCGGCC
>CAUSGP010000104.1:0-7804 GCA_963531075.1 uncultured Actinomycetaceae bacterium
CCGCAATCGCCTCGTTTCTAGTCTTCCTGTCGATCACCCCGTCTGTCGCGGACGACGTGAGGGGTCCGTCTCCTGCTCCCGGAAATTCCGGTGCATCTGCACCGGCTAATGACGGTAACTCGTCGTCGAACGGCGTCACCGGCAATAATCCCGGGAATGCGAACGGCTCCGACGGCGCTCAGTCCGGCTCTCAGAGGGGGTATGGAGTCAGGGGATACTCGATCACGAGGGCTTCCTACTCCAGGTCGGTGGCGGGTTTCCAAGCCACGCGTGATTCCTATCGTTTCCAGATGGATGTCAAGGAATACACGCTGGAAGGCAGTCTCAAGTACAACAATCCGAATGGTGCACTCGCGAAGTTTAAGGCGACCCATGCGGAGTCCATCAATAAGATCCGGGCATATTTCAAGCTTCCGGAGCTCACGGAAAAGACCGCTTCGCTCTACGTCGAAAAGATTTCGTTCCGCATCATGGGGAGGGACACGCCCATCTCTTCTGAGGAACTGTTCACAGTTGCCGACTTCGCCTCCACGTTGACAGGCGCTGCCGACAATGCCAAGACAGAGCAGATGGTCCCCAAGTTGGTGCAGGCGACCAAGGCCAGGAACTCCAAAGCCATCATCGAAGCCCAGAAAGTCCTGGATGGCACTATTCCGGCTGCCTCGAAGCATAACGTCAATCTGACGAAGAAGCTCGATGCAATAACTGCTCCGACGAACCCCAATGGGGCTAACGGGGCTAACGGATATGGCGCTAATGGCGCAGACGGATCCAATGGCGCCAATGGGGCTAACGGAGCAAACGGCGTTGGTGCCAATGGCGCAGACGGATCCAATGGTGCTAACGGAGCGAATGGCGCCGATGGCAACAACGGAGCCAACACCAACGGAGCTAACGGTTCCAACACGAATGGCGCCGATGGCAACAACGGAGCTAACGGTTCCAACACGAATGGCGCCGAAGGCAACAACGGAGCCAACACCAACGGTGCGAATACCAATGACACCAACACCAACGGAGGGCAAGCCAAGCCCGCCACGGTGGCTCCGAAGAAGATCAACATCCCCAACGTCGAAGCGGCGGTTCAGTACGCAAAAAAGTATGCTTACACGCCCAACACTGAAAAGTACCAGTACTTTGAGCATGCCGATTGCACGAACTTCGCTTCGCAGATTCTTGCGGCCGGAGGGCAGCCGACTGATGCCTACTGGCACCCCTACCCCTGGGGAGACGCGACCAGGCACACCTACTCGTGGGCGGTGGCCAATGCCTTCGCTCGCCACTGGGGCCTAAATCAGGCCACGACTAGCTGGACGGAGTTCGCCAACCGCGTGCATCGAGGATCGTTCGTGGCGCTCGCGTACTCGAACGGCAAGGTCTACCACACCGCATTCGTCACCGAAAAGGGCGGTACCGTCACCGACGAATACGGCACTTACAACACATTTGCCGTAGCCCAGCACACCCGTAATTACGAGGGCTGGGTCCACGGCGGCGGCGAAGGCGCAACCTGGAGAGACCGGGGCTACTGGATCACCGCCGAAGGTGATACCGGTCAGTGACGCGTCAATGGCTTCCTTCGATGGAATCCGTAACGGCCAAAGTCAATTGAATTGACCGTATAGGTCGACAGCTGACGGCGGGGACGTGGACTTTATGAGTCCATCCCCGCCGTCGGCGTTTTATTGGTAATCTCCAGGCAGCGGCGATCGGCCCTGGGATTTTCCTATAAGCCGCCCTCGTGCCAGAAATCAGCTGATGCTGGCGTGGCTTTGATCCCGGGCATGTTCGCGGAGATCAGCCGGAATATGCTCGTAGCGGTTGGCCGGAGACGTCAGCTCGCATGTGGAAGATAGCGCCGCCGCCCGGCTCGTCCGCTGTCTCGCGCGACGTCGTGATGAAAACGTCGCGAAGATCCTCGCCTCCAAGGGTGACAGCGGTAACTCCGTGCACCGGAAGCTCCCACTGGCCGAGGATCTCGGCTTGGGGCGAGTAAAGACGAAGCTTGCCGACGCGATTCATCGCACACCACAGGTTCCCTTGAGAATCGACGCACAGCCCATCGGGGCGCCCGCCATCACCGTCGTGGAAGAGCCTGCGATTGATCAGGTTTCCTGAGGCGTCCACGTCGAACACGCTCGTGCCCCCGGTCGCCGTGTCGTTGTAGTAGGCGAAGAGTCCATCGGGGGTGAAATCGATGCCGTTGGATGTGGTCACCGAATCGAGAACGACGTCAATACCGCCGTCTGCCCCGATCCGATAGAGCTTGGCGCCGCCGGGCGTTTTGTCATACGGCATCGATCCCGCGTAGAGGCGTCCAGAAGGATCGACGCCGCCCTAGTTCATGCGAACATTGGGGTCGGACCATAATTGAGGGCTGAGGGTGGGCCGGTCGAAAGGTGAGTCGGCAAGGGCAATTCCCCGTTCCACGCCCACTACGTAACCGCCGCCGGTACGCGGGCGCACGAAAGCGGCGATTGCGGAACCCGTAGGCAAGCGATCGACGCTCCCGTCGGCGCCTATCGACAAGATATCCCCCGCAAGCATGTCCACGATTCTCAGGCCTCCCCACGAGGCGTGCCAGGCGGGGCCTTCGCCGTGAAAGGCTATGACGTCGGTTATCTGAGTTATTTTCTCCATCGTCGACGATGATAACCCTGCGGGAGGAGGGAGCGGGGACGAGTGCACCGACCGGATTGCCGGTCCGCCGGATCACTATTGCCGGTCCGCCGGATCACTTTGCGATGAGGAATCCGAGCGTCCCGCTCGATGCCAGCACCACAATCATTCCGAGCAACGCGATGAACGCGATCGAGTACGGGGCGGCTTTGCGTAGGAGTGTCGATTCGGATCCCGGTTCCTTGATTGCGGTGGCCGCGATCGCAAGATTCTGAGGGCTGACGATTTTCCCGATTCCACCGCCGATTTCGTTGGCGGCCAGAAGCAGCTGCGTGCTGATCCCCGCCTTCATTCCTGCCGTTGATTGGAGGTTTGCGAACAGGGCACCGGCCGACGTCGCCGAACCGGTCACGGCCGTTCCCACCCATCCGAGAATCGGCGAAAGGAAGGCGAATGCGCCTCCCGCCGCGGCGAGCCACGTGCCGATAGAGACGGTTTGGCCGGAGAAATTCATGACGTATGCGAGCGCCATGACCACGGTGATTGTGAGAATAGCAAGTTTCAGTTCGACTGTGGTCTCGATGAGCGTCGCCATTGCCCGGCGGAAAGAGAAGGGATATGTGCCTCCCGAACTGTTGGCCCCGTAGACGATGGCGACGATCACACCGGTCACCAGAAGCATCGTTCCCGGAGATGAGAGCCAGCTGAAGGTGAATTCGGTGGCTGTGGAGGCTTTCCCATCGCTTCCCAGAAGGTTGCCGTTGAGCCCTGGCCAGCCGAAGGTCAGATCCGTTGATGCGAGAGCCTGCGGCACGTCAATTCCCACAGTCCACAGTTTGGCGATGGCGAAGATGATGACCACCAGCCAGTAGGGTAGCAGCCCCAGGGCCACTCGCGAACCGTTGAGCTTTTCTGAGGATGTCTCGGATAGCTGCTCGTTAGGAGTGGCGGGATGCCACACTCGAAGAAGAAGCGTGACCGACGCGAAAGACAGCAGGGAAGCGAATACCGCCGTCAGCTCATAGGAAAGGTAACTCGCGGCGACGACGTGGCCCAAACCCATCGTCACGCCGGCCACGAGCGCCGCTGGCCACGCTTGCTTCATTCCGCGCTTGCCGTCGAGAATGCCGAGCAGCAGCACGGGAATCCAGCACAAAAAGAGCGGGGTGATCCGCCCCTGGGTTGCGCCGACGGCGTCGGCGGAAGAGTTGCCGAGCTTTGCCGCCGTCGTCACTGGAATGGCCATCGCGCCGAAGCAGACGTTGAGGGCGTTGCCGACCATCGTCACGAGTGCCGCTTTGATCGCTGGAACTCCAAGGGCGAGCAGCATGGCGCACGAGATTGCCACGGGTGCGCCGAAGCCCGCCAAGCCTTCCATGAGGCCGCAGAAGCAGAATCCGATGAGGAGCGCCTGGACTCGCATGTCTCCCTTGCCGACGGCGGAAAATACGCGCCTGACGTCCTCCGAGCGTCCCGTCCTCTCGGTCAGGTTATAGAGCCATACGGCCATGATGACGATGTAGACGATGGGGAAGAGCCCGAATGCAGCGCCCTGTGCGGCAGAAAGGAGAGCAAGATCGACGGGCATAGCGAAACCGAGGATCGCCGCGGCGAGCGCCACCACGAGAGAGACGATTGCGCACACGTGTGTTTTCACCTTAAACACACCCAAGAGGACAAAAAAGACGACGAGCGGCAAAAGGCCGAGCAGTGCCGTTAACGTAAGGGAAGAACCAACCGCCGTCGTCGACGGTGTGTAATCGGCGTATGTCATGTGGTCTCCTCTCCGGGCAATGAGCCCGAGGCCGAACCTTCGTCGGTTACGGTCGAAAAGCGGCCGAAGGCATGAGGCCCTCCATTCGTTGGCACCACACGCCGAGGCCTCACGATTGCGATATAGGTTACACCCGGCATTTCCAGCAGTCCAGCGTAGGTGACTTTTCCCTGCAAATTAGACAATTACCGAACCGGCCTGAATGTCAACCAGGAGTTCTCGGTTGGGGAACGTCAACTGTTTGCCGGAGCACTCAAAGAGAAAAGCTAACTTTTTACTAATTCCATAAATGGAAGGAAAGTAAAGCGTAAAATGCTTCTGTATTTTTCTAGGTATTGTTTTGAAAGTCTCATGAATTCCTATAGAATGTGTCCCAGGTAACGTTTACGTTACGTTTACGATCGATTAAGCTAATGATGTCAGCACAAGCGTACTTGGTTCGCTAGCTCGGACTTGATCGCTTTCCATACATTTCTAATCGTTATTCATCCGTTGGATGCTTCTAACAAACGAGATGGCATGTCAGCGGTGTTGACCGAAGCGAAATCGCGGCAAGCGATCCGAGAGCGAGACTGTTTGCCTCGTATGCCGTGCACTCCGATATGCAGAAAGGAGGTGAACGGAACGATGACAGCGATGATGGAAACTGCGATGCTTGATCTCGACGTCGACATCGACACGATGCCCGCCGATACGGCATTCCCGCAGTTTAGGAGTATTAGCCTCTGCACCTCCGGCTGCACCAGTCAAGGGGGCGGAAGCTTCTGTAGCTACTGCTGCTGAGCCATGAGTGGGTGTGGTGGCGTGGCGGCTATCATCCCTATACGCCACCATACTCACTCCAGCTGCTTTCTCCGGCCGCCTTGCCGCTCTCGAAGCAAGCTTGAATATGGACGCTTGCGGTTAAACTGATGCGGGAATGGCGATGAGCGAGATTGCCATTCATTTGCGATGGCATAATATTAATTTTGAAGCTGTGAGATTTTTAGATTTCACGTCAGGGTCGGCGGTTTGTTCCGACCCTGGCGGATTGAAGTTGCTTGCTGCCGATAGCAATGCATCTAGCTAAAACTATGCTTGCATGTTTATGCATCTTGTTTCCACAGGTTCCTTGTTCTATAAGACGTAAACAGGAGGGGGTGAATTGAAACGATGACAGCGATGCTCGAAACAACTGACATGCTTGATCTTGACGTCGACGTTGATGCAATGCCGACCGAATTGACCGATAAGCAACAAGTCATGAGCGGCTGGTTCTGCACTTATGGCTGCACGAGCCGGGGAGGCGGAAGCTTCTGTAGCTACTGCTGCTGAACCGCGGGCGGGCGTGGCGGCGTGGTAGCCATCATCCCTATACGCCGCCATGCCCGCCAGCCTCGGCGATGCAAAAACTTGGCTCCGATACGTGTACTCGGCTGCTTTTCGCTGAGGAAGCGACTAGGGGTCCGCAAAGACTTGACGGAGATGCTGAACCGTCGCATCTCAAAACGGGCGGATGTGATGGCGTGGTAGCTATCATCCCTATACGCCATCACATCCACGTGCGTTCCAACGCTTGGCTCTTGTCGAAATATTCCCAGGGAATCTACTCGAGCCATATGTTTTAACGATGTTCATAATTATCTTCCATTACCGATGGGTAAGGCAAATGGTACGTCTTTGAAAAGGTAGGTGTTGTCAAGGAAATGACAATGGAGGGAAGTCACAGCCCGCTGGCCGCGGCGCGGCATTTCATGTTGAGAACAGCGGCACGTCCCTTGCGCCTCACCTCGGCCGAAAACGACGTTCTTTTGGCTGCAGAAGGTCGTGAAGGCTTGGTTGAGTACATTCGCGACGCATATCGAGACCCAGCCTTTACGCAAGCTGTCATCCACGCTGCCCCCGCCCTATGGGGGTCCGTGCAGCGTGCGCTTGAAGATCCTACATCGATGAAGCCAAACCGGCTTCGCCGCGTGGCTTTGTCGACGGCAAAGTTTTTGAACCGTATATCCTCCCGGCCCACGCCTTTTGGACTGTTCGCCGGTGTCTCCGCCGGTGAATTCGTAGGCGACCCCGAAAGTTCGGGGGTGAAGTTTGCGCAAGGACATCGGGAGGCCGTCGCCGACTTCCGGTGGCTCTCACCCGTGGTCCAATCGCTGGAACGGCGCCCCGAGGTGTTGAAGGGTTTGGTCGTGTACCGCAATCCTCTCTTGCGTTGGAGAGCCGATGAGGTTCTCGTCTTCGGTGCGGACCGCGCAGACGTTTCGCAGTCCCGAATGGCTGTCAGGCGTACGCCTGCGTTGGACTTCGTGCTCGATAAATGTGGTGAGAACGATGGGATCGCCGTCGAGAATCTTTGCGAAGGGGTCGCACAAGAGTTTCATGCGAGCTCGGGCGGGACACTTGGCCTTGTGGCGCGTCTGGTCGGACTAGAAATCCTCTACACAAGTCTGAGGCCAAGGCTAACCGGAGGAGACCCACTCGAAGAAGTGGTGCAGTCACTCCAAAGAGCAGGTGTTGATGCGGATGATCTGCGAGGCATACACCGAAGCATTCGTGCCTTGAACGGTCCGGTGATTGCGGACGATACGGGTGAGAAGTATTCGCGCGCGTACGCGGCTATGGCGGATTTTGACGGTGCGGACAAAGCCGACGGTGCCGGAAACAGAATTCACTTTGTTCTCAACAGCGGTGTTCAGCTTCGCTTGCCCGATCGCGTTCGTCAAGATGCCGAAGAGGGAATGCACATCCTGCAAAGGCTTTCTCACATGCGGTTGGGGATGCGAGGATTGCGCAAATACCACATGGACTTTTTGGAGCGGTACGGGATTGAACGAACCGTCCCTTTGCTGACGCTGGTTGATCCCGCTCAAGGCATTGGCGTTCCCGATGACTACTCGTGGCCGAAACAGGTTGCACAGAAGAAACCGCCTTTACCTGACGAAGTGAACGAAAAACGTGAAGAGCGATTGGCCACCCTATACAGCGAAGTGCTCGCTGAAGGCGGCCAAGAAATCAGCTTGACCGAGGCCGACATAGACGAACTTTCCCACGGACCGTTTGACGAGGGCGAGTGCCAGCTGGCCGCCGAACTCTATCTCAGCCTGGCTGCCCGATCGTGGTCGCAACTGGTTGAGGGGGACTACCGTATATCGCTCGGGAGCAATCCGGGAACACACTCTTCTTTGTGCACGACCGGAAGATTCCTCGGTCTGCTGCCGGAAATGAGCGAGGATCTCACGTTGCGGCCCTTTGTCGACGACGAACGTGAGTACAGCGCCTCGCTGTCCTATTATCCGCGGTCGCACGCTGCCACCAACCTGGTCAATACTCCGCCTTTGGGCATGAAGCTTATCGGCGTCGACACGCCCCGTATGACGGAAACCGATTACGTCCCGCTCTCAAGAAGCGGAGTCAAGGCGACTATGGACG
>CAUSGP010000105.1:0-7651 GCA_963531075.1 uncultured Actinomycetaceae bacterium
GCGAAGAATCGGCCGGGTCGATGAGGCCGCGCTCCGTCAGGGTCTCCCGCACTCCGTCGATCGAAAAGCCTTCGATGGGGCACGAGTCGATTCCGCGCTCGGCCGCTACCAGCATGGCCATTCCCAAAGCGATGTAGGCTTGCCGCGCGGCCCACTGGTGGACAATGTCGGCGGAAATGAGCTTGAAGTCCCGCTCGGCCCACTTGTGCCAGAAAGTTTTGAAATCGGATGCCTCGTCATCGTCCAAGCCGCGGATATCGCGCAAGATGTGGTCGATGTGACCGTCCTTGCGAGTGATTTGCAAGCCCGTCTTGGCCGTGAATATAAGGAAATGGCTGGCGTCGAAGCGCGGGGCGTTGGATCCGGCTGACGTCTTGATGGCATTTCTCAGATCCTCGCTTTGGGCGACGATGACGTTCCACGGTTCGAAACCATAGGAGCTGGGGGAGAGGCGAATTGCATCGACGATGAGCTCGACGTCCGAATCGGAGATCTTCCTGTCGGCGTCAAAGGCCTTGCAGGCGTGACGAAACTCGAGCGCATTGGTTATTTCGCTTGGAGGAAGGTCGGGTGTGGTCATGTAAATCGTCTTTCACTAGACGGGCGTGGATTCGGTTGACGTGTGCCTCGGCGACGACGCCGAAGGGTGACGCCGCCGGGTAGGTGCGGTGCGCGCGAAGCACCGCCGTGGCCAGTTGCGTTGCGTGCGATATCGCAGCGCTTCTCGTTATTACGTACCCTACCTTAAAAGGGACGTAAACCTAAGTCCATTTTTTGAGAGTCGCGGCATGGCTCAAGGGCGTAGTCGGAAAAGAGTGAAATCGGACCCCGGTACCATTCGGGAGTCAGCTAAAACTACATTATCACCAGCGAAGTACGAGATGCGTTTTACTGTGAAAGGTTATTTTTCCGCGGGAGTAAGATGACGTGATTGAAACGGTGAGCGAATGGCGCACCCCTTTGCCAGTCCGCTCATGGCGCGGATTGTTATGTGGGTTATGTGCAGTCGCAATGGGTTTACTGCCTGAATGGGTGGCGGTGTGAGTAAATAGAGCGGGGGATGTACGACGCCTGAACATTTTGAGTGTTATTGCAGAATTTCGGATTTCTGAAACGTAGGCCTTCGTGCTGTTGGGGTGGCCGACGACCCCAATTCCAGGCGTGTAGCCCCCAATTTTATGTCGACCTCAGTTAAAAAAGTGTTCTACATCACTTTCAGTATGCAGTTTAAAGACTGGCCGTTTGGCGTGGATATCGGCTTTCGGCGTGGAGATCGGCTCAGCGGGTGGCATTGGGGGTACCGTTTGGCTCATGGACGCAAATTCCGCGCTCGGCCGATCGCGCCGTCCGGGTGCCCGATGGCCGGCGTCGGCCGAAGATCACAATGAAGAAAGGCTCGCGGTGACGAATCGAGGGCGCCCCCTCAAATCCCAGCACGTTGATGCCCTTTACGCGGGTGAAATTGTCAGGATCTTGGAGGCGGCTTGTGCCAGTGTCGTGTGGAATTGGGCGAAAGCCGGAATGGTGGCCAACCGGGTGACGGGAGAAGGTGCCAGGTTCGCTGAAATCCGAACGTATAGTCTGCTGATATGGGACGGCCGGGGTTTTGAGGGGTGGATGCCCGCCGAGGCGATCCATGATCTCAACGGCGCCCTCCGCGGCTGGCTGGAAGCGCTCGAACGCGATCGTCGCCCCGCTTGGACTGCCCTGTTCGTCGGGGTCGTCAATGGAATCGATCGCTCGCGTTCGCGCTGGATCCCATCGCACGACGCCGCATATGGTCCCTGGGCAATTCGCCTGGGCGAGTCGAATGTGCCAATGGTCGAAAGCGGTCTTGCGGGGATGTGACGTCTGACGCTCAGTCCTCCAGCCAGGCCATGACGTTGACCTGCGAGGAGTCGACGCCTTTGACTCGGAGCGGCCCCAATGTGATCGCCTTGATTTTCTTATTGCCGAGTGGCTCTAGATCCATATCCTCGATCGCGCAGACAATGTGGTCGGTGTAATTGCCGAGCAGCCACCTGTGGGCCTCGGGTCCGTAGTCATTTGTCGGCGAGCCGAGTGAGAGAAAATCGATGCCGATGCAGGCGAGTTCGGGGAACTCTTCGTTAAGGTATTTGGAAAGGTCGGGGTGAATGCTTACACCTTCGTGTTCGTAGGTGTGCGGATCGGTGAACTTGATCTTGACGAAGCCGGTGCGCAGCAAGAGCAGCCTTTTGCCCTTGAGTTGCTCCGCATAGGGTTCGATGTCTTCTTTGAGGATAATTTCGCGGGGTTTTCCGCGGTGAGGTAGATCGACGACGAGTATTTCGTCGCCCTCGTATCCGAAGAAATCGATCGGCAGCTCGTGGAAATCGAGCCCCGTCGTGTTGAAATGGTGCGGGCCGTCCATATGCGTGCCGACGTGATTGGGCAAGGTGGCGATCGTCGAATTGAACGGCTTGCCGGTCTCGCTGACAACCGAATCTTGACGAACCTCCAGCGTGGGTTCGCCCGGAAACGCGCCGTCCTTGGGGTCGAGGATGTGGGACAGGTGAACGAACGCCATTGTTCTCCTTCGATCATATTCGAATGGCCGTTTCACGCCTGTTAGAGCGAAACGGCGCCATACTGCGTGATAGGCGTCCACCATACCGACATCGTCAGAGGGGTCACAACTTCGTCCTCGAAGGAGCCGCAACTTCGTTCTCGGAAGAGTCGCGTTCATGAGGTCTTTGGCGGTCCTGCCGGCCTTCATCGCAACTTTGCCCTCGGGGGGGGGGTGACAACCGCGCGCGACCATCCGTTGGGCCTCGATATGCCGCGAAAGCGCGAAAACCGGGGTAGGGTGTGAAAAGCGGGTCGCGGGTTCGGCTTGCCACGGGTTTGGCGGGGCGGTCTGCTATGTGTCCAGCCTGTCAGGGATGAAGAGGTGCGCGTGAGGCTTCCAACGGTTTACGACGACGAAAGCGCAAGGTTGACGCATGGACCGCGCGGCCGACGGGCTCGAATCGCTGAGCTCGTCATCAAAAAGGGTGCGGTCTCGGTCGAGGAGCTCGCCGACGATCAAGATGTGTCGGTGACGACGATCTACCGGGACGTCTCCTGGCTCGAAGAGGTCGGCGTGCTCCAGCGCCACCACGGGAAGGTTGTAGCGAGGGCTTCCGGCCTCCACGAGACTTCCGCGAGGTTCCGCCTGGAGCAGAGCGAAGCGGCCAAAGAGGAAATCGGCGCGTGCGCGGCGGCGATGGTGCCCTCGGGAAGCTCGATCCTGCTTGACGATTCGACGTCGGGCGTGTGGGTGGTCCGAGCGCTCGACGACACCCCGACGATGTCCGTCGTCACCAACTCGTTGCTCGTGGCCGAGGAAGCCGGGCGGTCGGGTGTCGATAACCTCATCATCATTGGCGGCGCCTACCAGGAATGGGCCGAATGCCTCGTCGGCCCGTCGGCCGTTGAGATGATCGGCCATATGCGCGCCAATTTCACGATGATTTCGGCTTCGGGAATATCTGATTGGGGCTGTTACCACCCGTATGAAGATGTCGTTGCGGTCAAACGCGCGATGCTCGAGGTGGCCGAGAATCGGATTCTCCTTCTTGATCACACGAAATTCGCGCGCAAAGCCCTGTTCCGTTTCGCGCGAATGACCGATTTTTCGGCGGTCGTGGTCGACTCGGACACCCCGAAGGAGCTTCTTGACCGGATGCGCGACGCCGGAGTGGAAGTGGTTGTGGCGCCGCGGCTGGGGTGAGCGCCGGGCTGGTTGCTCTGGACTGCGTCGAGGCGGCAGGCCCGAGCCTAATTGGGGTGATGGGCCCCGAGTCAGATCGATGCGACACGCCCCGGCTTTGGGGTGAAGCGATCGTGCGTGGCGAGGAGGATACGGCTGCGCCAATGACGTCGCCCGAGTGGAAGATAAAGCGATGCTGGGCACGTCAACGAAAAACTGCGGCACGCCGGCGCGGTCGAATGTAAACATTGTCTCTTAAATGACCATTTGACTAGGAGTATGTTCAAACCAACATCCAGTTGGATAAAATTAGCAGAATGGGTGTTAGTCTTCTTTAAACAATGAGTCGCTTCGGACGGGGTGGGATACACGCAATCCCTGCCGGCCGAAACGGTGTCACAAGGAAGGGCACAGCATGGGATTGCGCATTGTCGTCGCTGCGGATTTCGCAGGATACGACTACAAAGAAGCCATCAAGAGGGACCTCGAACAGGACGAGCGCGTCGACGAGATCATCGACGTCGGCGTCAAAGAAGGCGAGAAGACTCTTTACCCGCACGTGGGGGTCGCCGGCGCGCGGCTTATCGCGGAAGGTAAAGCTGACCGCGGTATCTTCTGCTGCGGGACGGGCATGGGCATGTCTATTTCCGCCAACAAGGTTCCCGGCATTCGCGCGAGCACTGCACATGACAGTTTTTCCGTTGAGCGGCTTATTCTTTCCAACGATGCACACGTTCTCTGCCTGGGCCAGCGCGTCATTGGACTCGAGCTCGCAAGGAGGCTTGCTCGTGAGTTCCTCGGTTACGAGTTCGACCCCTCGTCGCATTCGAAAGCCAACATTGACGCCCTAGTAGAATACGAAAACGGTTCAGCTGGCTGCTAAAGCTATTTTCGGCGTCGCTCGGAAGGGAAACGACGTTGAAATGAATCACGCGGTCTCGAAATGCGGGAACGCGAAAGAAAACTAGCGGGTGTCTCATCCGCCTGACCTTAAAGGAACATCGATGTTTACAGCTTCGCTGGGAGTCTTCTTATTCGGACTCCTCGCCGCTATCGCGGGTGGCGCTGTCGGTGCCAGCATCGGAGGCAACTATGGCTTCGTATTGACTGGTTTCACGGTCCTCGCCTCGTGGGGAATCCTCGCTGCCACGGGCAGCAGCTTCGCGCTGGATTACCTCGCCTTTGGTCCGTTCATGGGCCCGCATATCGTATTCGCCGGAGGCGCGGCAGCCGCGGTCTACGCAAGATACAAGGGGTATATGGACGACGGGAAAGACGTCAACTCCCCGCTCGCCGGTTTGGGACGCCCCGACGTCATCTACGTCGGCTCGATCTTCGGTGTCTTCGGATACGTCGTGCAGATTGGGATTTCGAAGATCCCGTGGTTCGGCGGGCACACGGATTCCGTCGCCTTGACGGTTGTGCTCTCCGGCATCCTCGCGCGCATCGCCTTCGGTGGCGATCCGGGCAAGGGATACGGCAAGGGCTCGCTCCACTCGCCCCACGCCTTCGATAAGGACGCCAAGACCTTCCTTGGGAAGATCAAGCCCGGTCCGAACGGACGTTGGCTGGAGTGGCAGGAGAAGCCGGGCCAGCTCTTCGCCATGGGCTCCCTATTCGGAATTTTGGCCGGAGGCGCCTCGATCTTCCTTGCCTCTCAGATCGGCTCGTCCTTGGTCTCTCGCCGTCTGGATCCTAGCGTGGCAATCAACAACGCCCAGACCTTCACCTTCGGCATTTCGGCGGTCATCATCCTGTTCCTCATCACGAACCGAAATATGCCGGTTCAGCACCACGTGACCATTACGGCGGGTCTCGCGGCGATGAGATTCTTCCCGATATTCGGCGGTGATTTCCTCATGGGGGACACGGACACGGCAGGTTGGATCGCAGCTAACGCCGGCCCGGCCATCGGCGCCCTCTTCGCGGCTCTACTGGCAGGTTTGTTCTCAGCGTTCCTGTGCGAGTTCTTTGCCAGGCTCTGGTACAACCGCGGAACGTCCCACATCGATCCTCCGGCGGCGTCGATCTGGATCAGCAACACAGCAGTGGTTTCCTTGGCGCTGCTGTTCTAAAAGCCCCTCGGGCCGGGGCAGCGACCCGTCCCGGCCCGAGGCCCATGCTTCAAAGTCACGCACTTCAAGCTCACGCACTTCGAACCATTGTCACGCCATTGGTCGAAGCGCAGAGGTGAAGCACAGGGTCGAAAGAATGAAATCCAGCAGGATTTCGAAAATCCGGAAGACTTGAGAGAGGAACGCAGTGAAGCGCACATCTCCTGACAGGCTCTACGACGCCTACATTTTTGACATGGACGGCACCATTTATTTAGGTGACGACCTGTTGCCCGGCGCCAAGCGGCTCATCGAAGGGCTGCGCGAGCTGGGCAGGCCCGTGCGCTTCCTGTCGAACAATCCGACGAAGGACCCGCAGCTTTACCTGGAAAAGCTTGAAAAGCTCGGGATTCCCACGCCGATTGAGGAGATTGCCAACACCGTCGTCACAACGGTCCGCTGGCTCAAGGCGAACCATCCTGACGCCGTCGTCTTCCCCATCTCTGAAGAGCCTCTCAAGAAGGCGCTTGCGGAGGCGGGCATCGCCATGAGCGAGGACCCGGAGAAGATCGACATCGTCATCGCCTCCTACGACCGAACCTTCGAATACCGGAAGCTCCAGATCGCATTCGATGCCATCTGGTTCCACAAGAGGGCCTTTCTCATCACGACCAACCCCGACCGCTACTGCCCCTTCCCGGGCGGACGCGGCGAACCTGACGCCGCCACCATCGTGGCGGCCATCGAAGCCTGCACGGGAGTCAAGTGCCAGGCGAACATGGGCAAGCCTGAGGCCACCATGCTTTCGGCGGCGATCGATGGCCTGGACGTCGATCCGACCAATTGCATGATGGTGGGCGACCGCCTTATGACCGACATCGGCATGGCCATCAAAACGAACATGGTTTCGTGTCTGCTTCTCACCGGCGATTCGACGCTGGAAGAGGCCGAAGCTTTGGATCCGGCCGATCAACCCACATTCGTCCTCGACCGCATCGACCACCTCATTCCCGAGGACATCCGCCTCGGATGGGGCTGGTCTGACGCGGACGAGTGAACAGTAAAAACACCAAAAACTTCAGCGCGGAGGTTTCCTTGTCTGTTTTCAACAACACCAATTCACTCACCGGCGGCCCCTACGTTATGGGCGTCGACTTCGGCACCGAATCCTGCCGAGTCGGAATCTTCGATCTCACCGGAGCGCCCGTGGCATTCGCGGCGACGGCTTACAAGACCACGCACCCGGCGCCGGGCTGGGCTGAGCAGTCGCCGACGGACTGGTGGAACGCCCTGCGCGCCTCGGTCCACAACGTCATGCAGCGCTCGGGCATCCAGCCTCACGAGATCAAAGGCATTTCCTATGATGCTACGACGATGACCGTCGTCGCCCTCGACCAGGGCGGCGAAGCCCTGCGTCCGGCGATCATGTGGATGGACGTGCGCGCCACCGAGCAGGCCGCCCGCGTCGCCGACACGAAGTCGCCCGCCCGGCGGTACACCGGAAACGGCACACTGCCGCCGACCGCCGAGTGGTTCCCCTTCAAGGCGGCATGGCTGCGCGAAAACGAGCGCGAGACCTACGACAAGGCCTACCGCCTGGTCGATGCGCCCGACTGGCTGACCTTCAAGCTGACCGGCGAGTGGACGCAGAACATCAACACCGCAGCTCACCGCATGTACTACGACCGCGACAACGGCGGGTGGCCCGTCGACCTCTACGAGGAGGCCGGCGCGGGCGACGTCTTCGACAAGCTGCCGACCACGGTCAACGACCTGGGCGTGCTCGTCGGCGGGCTGTCGAAATCCGCGGCCGAGGCCCTCGACCTCATTCCCGGCACGCCCGTCGCCCAAGGCGGCGGCGACGCCTGGCACGGCCAGATCGGCC
>CAUSGP010000106.1:0-7646 GCA_963531075.1 uncultured Actinomycetaceae bacterium
GCTGCAGACGGCGAACGCGCCGCGCAGATGGCGGCCTATATGCGCGGCCAGTTTCGCTATCTCGGTGTTCAAACTCCTGCCCGCCGCAAGATTTCGAGGCCGTTTTTGAACGCGGCAAAGAAAGAGTGCCTTCTCGATTGGGACTTCGTTGATGTGTGTTGGCGGGCCGAGGAGCGCGAGTTCCAGTACGTTGCCGCCGATTATCTGCGAAAGGTGAACCATCTTCTGACAGTCGCGGACTTGCCGAGGCTCCGAGGCCTGGCCGTGACGAAGCCTTGGTGGGACACGGTTGATTCGCTCGATGTAACGGTAGGAAGCGTCGTCGCGCGGTCGTCTCAGGCACAGTCATCCGAGGGGCGCGAGCTGATCCTTGAGTGGGCCCGTGACGAAAGCATGTGGGTGCGCCGTTTGGCGATTGACCATCAGCTTCAACGCAAGGAAAGTACTGACGTCGATCTGCTTTCCTCGATCATCGAGGCCAACCTCGGCTCAGGAGAGTTTTTCATCGACAAGGCCATTGGCTGGGCGTTGCGGGACTATTCGAAAACGGATCCCGAGTGGGTTCGTACGTTCATCGCGGAGCACAGGCAGGGTATGGCTGCCCTCGCCATTCGGGAAGCGAGCAAATACCTCTGACCGGGGCGGAGCTGATGGCTGGAAGACTGGAGTCGAGGTTTGGCGTCGGTTCGCTCGTGCGAGTCTGGTTTCCCATCTGGCCCGGTCCGCCGGCCTAATCTTCCAGTTGCTCCACGATCCTCATGGTGGCGAACGATCGGATATGCGCGGATTCACCGTCGAGCGTCTGTGGCGTTTCGATGCTTGTCTCGATCGATTCAAATTGGTTCGCCGTTTGGATCAGCCTGCTGTCAAGCGAGGCGATCGTCTTGTTGTAGTTGCTGACGGCCGAGCGCAGCGAGCTTCCGAGTTTGTCGACGTGGTTGGCCACCGTCCCGATCCTTTTGACGAGGGTGCGGCCGAGGGCGAGGATCTCCTGAGCCTCCTCGGTCACCCGGGCCGAGGACCACACGGCTGCCACGGACCGCAGGAGCGCGAGAAGCGAACTTGGCGTCGCCGGGGCTATTCCCGAGCTGAGGGCGTCCTCGAGAATCGTCGGGTCGCTTGTGAGAGCTTGCGAAAGCAGGGATTCCGTGGGTAGGAACATGACGGTAATGCGTGGGGAACCGGGGAATCTTGCGGGGTAGTCACGTTTGGCGAGCTCTTTGACGTGGGTTCGGAGGGCTCGCGAATGTTCGTCCATCAATTCCGCGCGCCTTGCCTCCGAGCCGTGGTCTGTCCCCTCGATTTCCTGCGCTCTGAGCAGCGCCGTGAGGGGAACCTTCGCGTCCACCGCTATGTGGGCTCCACCGGGAAGATGAACTGTCATGTCGGGGCGAGCCGTTGAGTCGCTTGCGCCGTTCGTTGTCGATACGCTCTGCTGCTCTGAGAAATCCGTGTGTTTGAGCATTCCGGCGGCTTCCACGATCCGATGCAGCTCAACCTCACCCCAGGTTCCGCGCGCGGAAACCGATGTCAATGCCGCGCGCAAAGAGGTGGTTTCGCGTGCCAATTCCCTGTGAGCCGAGGCCGTTGCTGTGAGCTGTTCTCGCACGGCGGCGTCTTGGGCCGCCTGGCTCGCCCGCATTGAGGCCACCGTCTCGGTCATATCCTTGAGCCTGGCGGACAATGGCTCCATCATTCTCAGCAGTGCCTGCTCGTTTCGCGCGCGTTCGGAGAGCTCTGCGTTCTCGCGTTCGAGGATCTCGGCCCGCCCGGTCGCCTCGGCTGCGGCCGCCTGCCATCGCGAGGCATCCGCTTGGGCAAGCCCCAGTTCAGATCTGTGGTGCGACGAGTCTTCATTCGCTTGCCCGCGTATGCGATTGGCCGAAAGGTTGTACCCGAGGCCCGCGCCAGCCCCGAAAACCGCGAGGAGAAGAAGGAAGAGAAGGGGCACTGAGATCTGCATAAATCGATCATCCCACGGTCGTCCGACACTTTTCGGGCGATTTTCTACCTCCCGGGGCGGATAGAAATCTTCTGCTTCCCGGCGCGGATAGAATCGGTGCGTGAAGGAACGCAGCCAAACAGTTGCCAAACGCCGCGCTCGGGCGGGCATCTCACTTTTCTTCTTCACCAACGGCGCGATTTTCGCCGGAATACTGCCGCGATTTCCCGAGGTGAAAAGCGCCTTGGGCTTGACCAATACCGAGTTCGGCGTGTTGGTGATCGTTTCGGCCGTGGGGTCGATGTGCTCGGCGAACCTTCCCGCTTACTTCATCCGCAAGATGGGGGCGTTGTCGTCGTCGCTGTGGTGGACGGTCGCGCTCGTCGCGGCCGTCGGCCTCGCCGGTGTGACCGTAGAGTTGAAAAGCCCTGTATTATTCGGGGCTTGCCTCTTCACCGCTGGAGCTTCGGATGCCATCGTCGATATGGCCCAAAATCGCCATGCCATGCGGGTTCAATCGGCGTACGGCAGAACCATTATCAACTCGCTTCACGCCCTGTGGAGCGCGGGTTGCATCGTAGGCGGCCTTCTCGGCACGGGATTGGCGGCCTTGGGCGTACCCCTGTGGATCCACACGTTCTGCGCCTCTCTTGTGCTTTTATGCATCGCCGTCGGGGCCGTGCGCCTATCCGAGCTTCCCGGCGACGCCGACGCCCAGCCAGCCCCGGCGGGGCACGACCGCAGCGGGTTTCTCGGTGCTCGTTTTCTCACCTTGGCTCCTCTAGCCCTCATAGGAATTGCTGGAAACCAGATTGAGATCGTCGGCAATGACTGGAGCGCCAACTTCTTCGCCGGCCCCGTGGGCTGGAATGCCGCCGACGCCGGAATCGCCTACGTCATCATGGTTGCCGCCCAGTTCATCGGCAGAATTTTGGGCGATCCGATGGTGGACCGCTGGGGTCGCGTACCGGTGGCCCGAGCCGGTTTTCTCATGTCGGCCATCGGATTTGCGGCTGCTGCCGCTATGCCTGTCGCTGCGGTCTCGCTTCCAGCTTTCGCCCTGGCGGGATTTGGAAGCGCGACGATCGTCCCCGCTGTCTACGCCGCGGCGGACGCTGCCCCTTGCTTCCGAGAAGGCAGCGCTCTGACTTTCGTCGGCTGGTTCATGCGGATGGGGAACCCGCTTACCAGCCCGATTATCGGGTTGGTCGCCGACGGGTGGAGCCTGCGCATCGGCATACTTTTCCCGCTGATCCTCGGCGTCGTTGCGCACGTCTACATGAATCGCCTCGACTACGGCGATGCGCCCGACGTCGCCGTCGCAAAAGCTCTCGCCGTCGAAGTGTAGCCGCTGACACGCGGCAAAAAGCGGGTGCGCACACTTCCACGGTGTGCGCACCCGCTTAACTGCCCCTCGTTCGGGCGTTGCGCGTCAATAGACCCGCCCGTTTAACTGCGAGGAAGCACCTCGCTCTTTGAGCCGGCGTGACGCGTCGTCACTTCTTTGCCGAGTCCATCTTGACGTTAACGAGGGCGCCTCGGTCCACAGCCTTTCCGGGGGCAACCTTTTTGCCCGTCGGATCGATGGCCTTAGCGACGTCCTCTGGAAGCGGCTTGCCGCTGCCGCGGGCCTTGCTCCCTTCCTTGAGGTTGTAGTTGCTCTGGTTGTAGGCGCTGTTGGACTCCGCCTCTTTGGCGAAATAGGGATTGTGCGCCCGGGAGCCGAAAGTGTCGAGGGCGTGGGTTTCGATCCCCTTGACGGCCTTGCCCGCGTTGGAATCCTTGGAGATGTCCGTGGCTTTTGAGAACTTGACGTCCATGGGCCCGTCCTTCTGAGGATCCTTTGATGGGAGGTCCCAATTCATGACGATCGGCTCGTTGGACTGGTTGCTCCTGTAGTACACGTTGTAGTCGAAGCCGGCAAACATCTGATTCGAGTAGATTTCCTTGCCGTTCGTGTTCTTGGCGCCGTCAAGGTAGACGGGCATGGCCAGGGGAACGTTCGTGGCGTCCTTGGGGCCGTTGGAAGCCCGGGACGAGAGGATATTGTTGTAGACCTCAACGCCGGTGGTGTTCCAACTCAGATGGTGATTTGTCGACCATTCCTCGGGGAAGACGCACTTCTCGCTGTTCTTCTCGCGGGAATTGCAACCGTCATACCGCGCATCCTCGTAGACGTAGATCGGACGGTAGGTGCGCGATACCGTGTTGTTGTACACCTTCACCTTGTCGGTTCCGCCAACGGAGACGCCGGTGTTCGACCCTTCCACAACATTCGAGGCGATCACCCCTCCGCTGGAAACCTCGTAGAAGACGGCTGTTCCCACGTTCGTGAAGAAGTTGTTGACCGTCTTGGCATCGATGCACCCCTCATCGCACCAGAAGGCGGGGAAGGTCGTTGTGCGTTCGGACGCCTTGGAGGCCTCGCGCGGCGCCGCCGAGTAATCCACGACGTTGCCTCGGAAAACGGTTCTGTTGGTGTGCGTCACCTTGATGTCCGCGATCGTGCAGTAGGCGAAGCAATCGTGGATGCGGAATTTCGCTGTGTTGTTGTTGGAAAAGTAGTTGCCTTCGTAGACGACGTCGTCCGAACGGTTGGCGCCCGCGGCTCCGCCGCCGTTGTCGACGAAACGATTATTGGCCGCGCGCGAACCATGCGACTCGTTGAAACCCAGTGCGCCTCCCGACGAGACCTGCGTGAAGGTCGAATCGACGACGGTCGATTTGGCTCCGGCGATGAAGACCGCGAGGGCGCCGGCCTGGTCTTTGAACACGGGGTCGTTCTTCAGTTTCCAGGACTGGACGGGCGAGTACTGGACGATGTTGATGCCCTTGAGGGTGAAACCTTCGGCGCTAGCCGTGATGGCCCTTGCGTTCTTTGAGACCTCGGTGGTTCCGTTGGTGGGATCCGAGCCGACGTAGTAGGTGATGGCGTCCTGTTTGCCGACGTTGAAGCCTTTGTCGTTGTTTTTCGGGTCCTTGAGGGTCGTCGGGGTTTTGTCTTCGACGTAGAAGGTGCCCTCTTTGACCTCCGCCTTGGAAGCTACTTGACGTAGAGCCTTTCCGTTGATGAAAGCCTGTTCAGGGTAGGCTGCCATGCCTTCAAGCTTGGGGTCCTGGTTGATCGTGCAGACCGTGCAGAAGTTGTGGAAGTTACCGGTGGCCGCCCAAGTCGAGCCCTGCTTTTTCCACTTGCCTTTGTCGACGACTTCGCTTCCCTTGATCCACACGGTTGCGCCTGGCGCGGACTGGATCGTGATGTTCTTCTTGGAAACGTTGATCGGATCGGGCCGGTAGGTGCCGGCTTTCGCGACGACGGTGCCGCCGTCTTTGACCGAATTGAGCGCCTTGTCGAAGCTGGCGAAAGGCTTGGCTTCGGTGCCGTCACCTGAGTCACTGCCGTTGGTGGCCACCCACGCGACGTTCGTTTTGGGGACGTCGTACTTGGCCGTGCGTTTGTGATTGCCGGAAGCGGAAGGCAGTTGCGCTTTGGCTTGATCGGCCTTCGCCATGACAGCCGACGTCGCGCCCGGATCTTCTTTCGGGCCTTCCTGTGAAGACGAGTCCACGGCAGAGGGCGACTGTGCCCGTTCGCCCGCCTTGCCGCCGGGTGCGACCTGCGTGCTCGTCACCTCGGAGGATGTGTCTCCGGATCCCGTGGCCTGCGGCTGTTCTGCTGACGTTCGGCATCCCGCGAGTGCGCTGACGAAGAGGAGACCTGCTGTGACGGAAACTGTTACCTGTCGAGGCAACGTGGTGCGAAATCGTTTCATTATTCTCCCTCATTGTCCATTAGATGTAGCTGGGCCGAGTTTTATTGCAATTCGGTCATGTGCTACTTTGGTCCTATTGTTGTCGGACTGTTATTAAAACGCAAACGATCGAATGGTGTTTTACTACCCATTGCGTCTATTTTTCCCTTATTTTTCAACGTTTTGACGGACGGCGAATCGACCGACCTCCAAATGGGGCGCGACGAAGTTCGGAGTGGATCCAGCACTTCTCTTTGTCGAGGGTGGCTCTCGTGTCTCGTTTGCTGCTGGGGGAGGATGGTGGCTGCCATTCCTGTCGAATGGCGAGTGGGGCGATGTGGAACTCAATGGAGCCATATGGCTTTTCTTGGTTGCACATGCTCATGGCTCTCAGGTGAATGAAGCTATTTTGTATTGGAGATCAAAGCTATTTTGTGCAAGTGCATACGCTTGCCTAACGAGGACGTCATGTGTGCGCCAGGTACCGGTGCGTGCCGGACTTCATTTCGCCCGCAAGCGGTGCACGTGCGGATGCGGTTTAGGTGCCCGTGTGCGCGTCTGGCGCCGGGCACATAGTTGAGATCTCATATTCTGGACGCGCAGCAAGGGTGTGGTACGCGCGTTTTTTGGCGTATCGATCAAGGCAATGAAGGATGAGTGGCCGGCCTCGTCCAGAAGGCATGCGCCAGCGAGTGGGGAGGCGTTCGTGGGCGCGTAAACTACACGAAATATGCAAAAAAGGGGGCGCTTGGGAATGAAACTTGACGATCAGGTTGTTCAAGCATTCGTCTCGCTTTTCTGGATCAGCCTTGCCGCGGTGGTGGCTGCCCTTGCGGCGTCGGCCACGAGGCGAAGGGTGCCCGACGTCGTCTGGCTTCTCTTCCTGGGAATGGCGATCGGTCCGGCCGGTCTGGGACTCGCTGGAGTCAACGGGGGAGTTGAGCTGCTCAAGGAGCTGGGCTTGGGTTTCCTTTTTCTCATTGCCGGTTTCCACATTCGCCATGACACGCTCACCGGAAGGCGCGGACGTTGGGTTTTCGGGCTGTGGACGATCTCAATCGCGAGCGCCTTCGGCGTCATGATGGTGCTGCTGCGGGGCGAAAATAATGCGGTTCTCACGTCCATAGCCTTTGCTATCGCCATGACGTCCACGGCTCTGGGCGCACTCGTTCCGGTTCTCACCGACACCGGAGAGATGGACAAGCCCATGGGCGCGTGGGTGATGGCCCATGGTGCCCCGGACGAATTCCGCCCGATAATCTCAATTTCCCTCCTTCTGACGTCGCGTTCGCCTATTTCCAGTGCTGCGGTTTTGCTGGTTTTTGTCATTGGTGCCGTTGCGGGCGTGATCGTGCCCAGCAGGATTTTCATGACGATTCCGCGAGTCGGAAAGCTGAACGTCGACGGGACGCAGACGACGTCAGTAACGACCTTCCGCATCATCTTCCTTGTTCTCACGGGGCTTTTGGGGCTTTCTGCCGTTCTTGGGCTCGACATCGTGCTTGGTTCCTTCACGGCGGGGATCATCGTTCGCGCTCTCGTCCCGGCGTCCTTCGCTTCCGAGCTTGAGCGGAATCTGCGTAATACGGGCTATTCGTTTCTCATCCCCGTTTTCTTCGTGGCTTCGGGGATGGGCATCGATTGGCGTGCGCTACTGCGATTCCCGTTGCAGATCCTGGGGATTGTGGCGATGATCTTCGTTTTCCGGGGCGGGCCGATTCTTCTGGCTGAGCTGGCTGGCTGGACGGGGTCTGGCCTTCGAGGGTTCAAGGAGAAGGCCCGATTAGCTTTGTTTGCCGCTCCAGGGCTGCCGATCATCGTTGCGGTGACGGGGATAGCGCGATCTACTGGCCTTCTTTCGGCGACGATGGCTTCGATGATGATCATCGCCGGCGCCATCACCGTGCTCATCTTACCCACGGCGGCGTAGGCTCTCGGGGGAGTGAAGCCAC
>CAUSGP010000107.1:0-7620 GCA_963531075.1 uncultured Actinomycetaceae bacterium
CCTCCTCAAGCAGGTCAAGGAAGTTGAGCGCGGACGCGTGGCCGACTACGTCAACCGCCGTCCCGGCGCCAAACTCGTCAAAGAAGGCCGCGTGTGGGATGTTCCAGTTGATGTGGCCCTTCCCTGCGCTACGCAGAACGAGCTCGATGGAAAGGATGCCGCTACGCTGCTGAAGAACGGCTGCGTCGCCGTTTCCGAGGGAGCGAATATGCCTTCGACGCCCGAAGCCGTCGAAGCTTTCCAAGCCGCAGGAATCCTCAACGGCTGCGGTGTGGCGACCTCCGCCCTCGAGATGGAGCAGAATGCCGGGCGCACCCGCTGGGATTTCGCCACTGCCGAGGCGAAACTCGCGGGGATCATGGAAGACATCCACGACGCCTGCGTCGAGACCGCCGAATTTTATGGCAAGCCCGGTGACTATGTGCTGGGTGCCAATGCCGCCGGTTTTACAAGGGTTGCCGACGTCATGATCGCGCACGGAATCGTCTGAGCCGGTGTGATAGGCGCAGGTGCCCTGGGCACCTGCGCCGGCTCGGGAGCATGAGCTAGCTTGAGCGGTTGAGCCGGTGTTGAGGAGGAGCCGGCTTGGGGCCTTGAATCGACTTACAGATTTGAGTCGGCTTGAGCGGCTGGCGGCTTCGTGGGGCTTGAGAAGGCTTGTGAGGCCTTGAAAAGGCTTATGAAGCTTTTTAATGGCTTGTGAAGCTTTTTAAAGGGTTTTCAGGTTCAAACCTCGAATTCCGAGGGAAATGGGATCCGCAAGTCCCGTTTTCATTGGAATTCGAGGTTTTCCTCATCTATACGGCGGAGGTTGCTCCTTTAATGCCATTGGTAGTCTGAGGCGGCTCACCATCATGAAAGGGGCACATATGTCCAGCGCGAAAAAATGTTCGTGCCGAGTGTTAGGCGCTCTTTCGATTGCCCTCGGTTCGTTAGGAATCGCGACGCTACCCGTCGCCGCCAACGATTCGCCGTCGGCCGGGGCATCCGCCAGCTCGGCCGAGGGGCGGAAGACGATCGATATAGCCGCAATTTCCGATTTCCATGGGCACATCGAGAACGCCGCGGCCTTGGCATACGAGGTCGGTCGGATGCGCACGGCCAACCCGGACACGCTTTTTGTCGGCAACGGAGACCTCGTGGGCGGGTCGGCCTACGTTTCTTCGATAGCCGCAGACGAACCGACGATCGACATTCTCAACGCGATGGGCCTGCAGGTCTCGTCCACGGGAAACCATGAGTACGACAAGGGCTACTCCGACGTCACCGGCCGGCTCGCCAAGCGTGCCTCATGGCCGTACCTGGTGGCCAACCTTGAGGGTGTCGATGCGGCAACCGTGCCGCCGTATCGCGTGATCACAACGAAATCTGGCGTTCGGGTCGGCTTTGTTGGAACCGTGACCCCCGAGCATCTCATGCGCGTATGACCCGTCGGAATCGCCAGACTCTAGACCACGGAACTCGTTGCGGCAACGAACAAGTACGCTTCCCAGCTCAAAGATGGCGACGAATCGAACGGCGAGGCGGATATCGTTGTGGCCCTTATGCACGAAGATCGGAAGATTGCGGCATCGGTGGGGGCCAACGTCGACGCGGTCGTCGCCGGGCATACCCACGTCGATGCGAATGCGACGACGGCCTCCGGCGCGCCCGTCATCGAACCGGGATCTTATGGCAAACTGCTCGGGAAAATCTCGCTGAGCTACGATCCCGCAACCAAAAAAGTTGCTTCCGCTAAGGCTGAAAATCTCAGCGTCGGCGATAGGGCAAGGGATCCAAACGTCCCCGTCGATCGTCAGATCCTGGCCATGTACGAGAAAGCCGACGCCAATGCGAAGAAGCTTGGGGCTCAGCAGGTCGGAACCCTCAACGGGGTCGCAGTACGCGGTACGAATAATGGAACCGATTTTGGTGCGAACCGCGGAACGGAATCCTCCCTGGGCAATTTGCTTGCCGAGTCCTTCCATTCTTACGGCCAGAAGCTGGCCAAAAAGCCGGATTTCGCGGTGATGAATCCGGGTGGTTTGCGCGCGGACCTCGACGCCAACGGCGATGGGATCGTCACCGTTGAAGAATCCTTCAGCGTCCAACCTTTCGGCAATGCTTATGGAACGGCCGAATTGACGTCGGCCCAGGTTTACGCGCTCCTCGAGCAGCAATGGAAAACCGACGGGAACGCCTCGCGATCCGTTCAACGCCTCGGCCTGTCGAAGAATCTGACCTACGTCTACGATCCCAAGGCTCCCATCGGTTCGAAGGTCACCGCGGTGAGCCTCGATGGAAGAGCCTTGGATCGCAAGGATTCGAAGACCAAGCACGTTGTGGCCTCGAATAGTTTCGTTCTCGAGGGCGGTGACGGATACACGGTGTTCAAAGAACCGGAAGTCGCCAAGACCTACACCGACACGGGCTTGATCGACAAAGACGTATTCGACGAGTACCTCAAGGCTCACCCCGGGATCACTCCCGACTACGCCCAACGTTCGGTTGGCTTGACCGGTCCCACAAAGCTGTTTCAGGGCGAAAAAGCCACGTTTGAGATTTCTTCCTTGGCTTTCACCGGCTCCGAGCCGAAGCCGAACGTGGCGGAATTGAGATTGGGTGGGAACGTCGTGGCGCAGGGCACGATCGACCGGGCTATCACCCCCGACAGCGATGAGACCGGCAAGTCGACCTTGACGTTCACCCTTCCGGATGATCAAGACCCCGGCAACTACACGCTGATCGTCAGGACGGACGACAAGACCCGCGTGGCGCTTCCTTTGACCGTTGTGCAGAAGGACGTCTCTACTACGCCCAATGGATTCGTTATTAAAAGGGATGAGACAGTTTCCTCGATACCTTTCGGGCGTCCCGACGACGTCGCCCTCGTGGGCGACTGGGACGGCGACGGCGTCGCCACCCCCGCGGTCAAGCGCGGAAACCGCTATTTCGTTGCGAACGAATGGCGCGGCGGGGACGCCGATCTCAGCTTCCACTACGGAAAAGCCGGTGACGTTCCCATCGTGGGTGATTGGGATGGCGACGGCAAGGACACCGTGGCCGTGCGGCGCGGCAGTCAGATCTTCGTCAAGAACGAACTGATTGGCGGAGATGCCGATAAGAGTTTCCATTACGGCAAGGCTGACGACAAAGCTCTTGCCGGCGATTGGGATGGCGATGGGAAAGACACCGTGGCCGTGCGGCGCGGAACCTCCATCTTCGCCAACAATGCGTTGACCGGGGGAGATGCCGCCTACTCGTATGAGATCGGTCAGGCCGGAGACGCGGTGGTCGCGGGCAAATGGAACGAAGGTCAAAAAGCCGACACGGTTTCCTTCGTTCGTGATGGTGTTCTCTACGTCAATGCCGAGCCCAAGGGCGCCAGCGGCCAGCTGCCCACGGTGAAGATCGGCGGAACGAAGGCTTCCGCTTACTTCGCGGGTGTCTTCGCGCAGGGCGAGCTGGACACCGTCGGATACCGAGGCTGAAGCTTGGGGTGGTCGTGCGGCTGGGCTGAAGTTTGGCTTTGCCGTATAGCCGGGCTGAGGTCTGGCGCCGGCGTATAGCCGAGCTGAGGTTCGACGCCGTTGACCACCCGAACGGTAGGCGCTCCCTGGCCAAGTCGCGAGAAAAGGTTGGGAGCGCCTACCCTGTATTCATGCGTCCTATGACCGTGTCAGCAGCATCTGGCGTGCCGGATGGTTTCGGGCTCTCCGTAACGCTTTGCGTGCGAATCGCTCGTTTCGGGCGTGGTTTGCACCCTGCCCCCAGTAGGTGTGGCCTAGGCAGGCGGCAGAGCCCTAGGCTGTCTACTTTTCGCCCGGATACGGGCCGATATGCCGCCCGAACAAGCGGCTACGCGGGCCATACTGCCCGCGCCCGTTTCCGGCTTGATTCTCGTTCAACGTCTAGCGGGAATGCTGACCTAGTGGAGGTCAGCTTCGATGCCTAAGATCGATGCGGCAACGGCCATGCCCCTTTTGGTGCGGGCGAGGCGAGGCGTTCTCGATTCCGCGCAAACCCGCACCGCCGCCCGTTTTGCGCTGTCGGCTCTGGCAGAGCGGCATCCGGGCCACAGCGTGGAAGTACGTGTTCCCTTTGCCGGGGCGGTACAGATGGTCGATGGTCCCACCCATCGACGCGGCACTCCTCCCAATGTCGTCGAAATGGATGCCGACGTCTTTCTCGCCCTAGCCATCGGTTCTATGACGTGGAAAGAAGCCAGAGAATCGGGGAAAATCAGCGCTTCTGGATCGCGGGCCGACCTCGCGGATTTCTTTCCCATGTTCACATCAGCTGTGCTGGACCGCTGGGCCTTCGAAAGCGACGACAGCTTGCAGTGACGCGGATGATGGCCGGCAGCGGCATGGACGACAGCTTGCGGTGACGCCGGACGATGGCCGGCAGTGAAAGAGTCCGATCTGTCACATTCGTCATTTCTGCATCACGATTTGCTCCGCAAAATGCTTATAAAGTGAGCAAAAATAACCACTGCGAGCCGAATGGCTCAACGGTCGGCCCCGGTGGCGGCCTACCGGGGGCGCCGCTAGTCTGAGTTCGTGCCAAAACGCCTGATCAAGACGAACGTCGCCGGTTCTCATGCCGTTGGCGGCTCTCTAGCATCCCTACGCAAGAAATTGGGAATTCCGGGCAGCTTTCCGGCAGAGGTTCTCGACGATGCCGAACGAGCAGCAGCCCGCTGGACGGAGGCCCCCGATTTCCGGGCGCGTTTCGTCGATAGGAGCGACATTCCCTTCGTCACCGTCGACCCGGCTTCGTCCCTTGACCTTGACCAGGCGTTCTTCATTGAGCGCGAGGGCGCCGGCTACCTGGTACGGTACGCGATCTCCGCCGTCGGAATGTTTATCGAACCCGGCGGCCCGCTTGATGCCGAAACCCATCGCCGCGGGCAAACCCTGTACGGTCCAGACGGTTCCATTCCCCTCCACCCGGAGGTCCTTTCGAATGACGCCGCGTCACTTCTCCCCGGCCGGGAACGTCCGGTTTATCTTTGGTACCACCACCTTGACGCCAGTGGCGAACTCACGTGGACGTGGATTGAGCTTGCCGCAATTCGTTCGGTGGCCAAACTGAGCTACGACCAGGTTCAAGCCGCTTTTGACGGCGGGCCTTCGCTTCCGCCCGAGGTTAAAGACGACCAAATGGCCCTGCTTGCCGAAGTGGGCATGAAACGCCAGATCCTCGAGGCCTCACGAGGGGGAATCTCCTTGGCCCTGCCCGAACAGGTCGTGGAAGCACATGAGGGTGGCTATCGGCTCGCTTTCCGCAATATGACCCGAGTCGAGGAATGGAACGCCCAGCTATCGCTTCTGACGGGCATCGCTGCGGCCAGGCTCATGGGTGACGCAAACGTGGGAATTCTCAGAACGATGCCTCCTGCGGAGCGCCGCGACATCGAGCGTCTGCGATCCGTGGCGCGCGCCCTGCGGCTGAATTGGCCGGAAGGCGTGAGCTATCCCTATTTCGTGCGGGGAATAAGCTCCCACACGTCCGCGGGGGCGGCATTCCTCAATGAGGCCGTCGGCCTTTTCCGCGGCGCGGGTTACCGCACGCTTCCTATCGGCGTCGAAGAAGGCGGTAGGCACGGCGAAGTGGTGCTTGACCACGCCGCTCTCGCCACGAGGTATGCGCATGTCACCGCGCCTTTGCGTAGGCTTGCCGACAGGTATGCGCTTGAAATCTGCCGTTGTATCTGCACGGGTGAGGACATGCCCGAATGGGTGGAGGATGGCTTGGGGCGCCTTCCCGTCGAAATGGCGGCGTCGGCCAAAGTCGCGGGGCAGTACGAGCGAGGCGCCCTCGATGCGGTCGAAGCGCTCGTGCTTGCCGGACGCGAGGGAGAGGCTTTCGACGGGGTCGTGGTGGATGTTCTGCGCCGTCGTGTGAAGTCTGTTGCCGCCGAAGATTCGCGTGGGCTCGGCAAAGTCATGATCCGAGAGCCTGCCATCCAGGCGACGATCGTCGGCGATCCTCTGGTGCGCGGCACGAAGGTCTCAGCGGTTCTGCGCCGCGCGGAGATATCGACGTCGACGGTCGAATTCCGGCTTCCGGGTGAAGCCGGCGTCGTTGATGGCTGACATGCACCAAAATGGAGCCTGCTTCCGACATTCGAGCAAAGCTGACTGTGCCCGCTCCGCATTGTGAGACAATTGGCGCGTGGTGGCTGATGGGCGTTTGACTGCCGAGCTTTTTCCAGGTGAGAAACCGCAAGACGAATGCGGTGTTTTCGGGGTGTACGCACCCGGCCAGCCGATAGCTCAACTCGCGTACTACGGCCTTTACGCACTGCAGCATCGAGGGCAGGAATCCGCGGGGATAGCCGTGTCAAACGGGCAAACCATCCTCGTGTACAAAGACATGGGCCTCGTTTCGCAGGTATTCGACGAGAAATCGCTGTCCACGTTGAATGGACACGTGGGGGTGGCTCACGTCCGCTACGCGACGACCGGTGCGTCAGCCTGGGAGAACGCCCAGCCCACGCTGGGGCCCACCCGCTTTCCCTCGGGAATTCCTCCGACGAGCAGGCCGCACCCGGCATCCGCGGGGGAGCGGACAGGCGGGGTGTGGGCCGACGATGATTATAAAAGCGCGCCGATCAGCGAGTCCCGGCAGCCTCCTAGACGCGAGTTCCGGCAGCCTCCCGGGCGCGAGTTTCGGCAGCGCCCCGGACGCCCGCGAGCCGGCGGCGAACCGGCAACGCCCTCGGGAACCGTCGCTTTGGCGCATAACGGAAATTTGACGAACACCGCCGAGTTGATGGCTGAGGTTCGCGCGCTTTCCGGCGAGGATCTGGCAGGGGAGCTGGGGCGCGGATCGTCCAACGACACCGCCGTTCTCACATCACTTTTCGGTTGCACCGAAGCCCCGAGTCTTATGGATGCCGCGCTAAGCATCTTGCCGCGCTTAGAGGGCGCGTTTTCGCTGACGTTTATGGACGAAACCCACCTGTACGCGGCCAGGGACAGGCACGGTTTTCGCCCCCTCGTACTCGGCAGGATCGACGGCGGGTGGGTGGTCGCCTCCGAGACGGCGGCTCTCGACATCGTGGGCGCGGAAGTCGAGCGCGAAGTCGAGCCCGGAGAGTTCCTGGTCATCGGCGAGGGAGGAATCGAGTCGCACATGTGGGCCGAGCCCCGTCGCGCCGGATGCGTTTTCGAATACGTCTATCTCGCTCGCCCCGCTACGACTATCGCCGGCCGCTCCGTTAATTCGTCGCGCCTGGAGATGGGGAGAATACTCGCTCAAGAGCATCCCGTCGACGCCGATCTGGTCATAGCGACACCTTCCTCCGGCACGCCCGCGGCGATCGGATACGCCCAGGGATCGGGCATTCCTTACGGACAGGGCCTGGTGAAGAACGCTTACGTGGGCAGGACCTTCATCGCCCCCACGCAGCTGCAACGCCAGCGCGGGATCCGTCTCAAGCTCAACCCGATGAAGGAAGTGATCGAAGGTAAACGGCTCGTCGTCGTCGACGATTCGATCGTTCGCGGTAACACCCAGCGTGCCCTCGTGGCGATGCTGCGCGAGGCGGGCGCCGCCGAAGTCCACGTCCGCATTTCTTCGCCACCCGTGACGTGGCCGTGCTTCTTCGGGATTGACTTCCCCACGCGAGGC
>CAUSGP010000108.1:0-7582 GCA_963531075.1 uncultured Actinomycetaceae bacterium
CCCGAGGCCTCTTTGCCCGCCATGGATATCTGCCCGGAAACGTCGGCGGCGGGAATGATGTACTCGGCGGGCGTGACGTTGTAGTTCTCGACGAAGACCACGCGGAGGAGATCCTTCGTATCGGGGTCGCCATTGACGACGCGAGCCACCTCATTGATGAACTTGATGATGGCTTTGGCGCGCTTGTATCCGGGGGCCGCCTTCGCGCCGAAGATGAAAACGCGGGGCACGACGTCGAGATCCGGGTTGGCTTTGATCCTGTAGTACAGGTCGAGGATGTACATGGCGTTCAAGTGCTGGCGCTTGTACTCGTGAAGACGCTTGATCTGAACGTCGTAGATGGCGTCGACCGGAATTTCGTCTCCTTGCCTCTTCTTCAACCACTCGGCGAAGCGCTCTTTGTTGTTGCGTTTGATCTCGTTGAGACGATCATAGAGCGCATCGTCGCCCTTGCTTTCGAGACCGGCAAGCAGAGCTAGGTCGCGGACCCAGGCGTCAGAGCCCAACTCCTTCGTCAGCAGCGCGGCCAGCCCAGGATTGCAGGCGTTGAGCCAGCGACGCTGCGTCACGCCATTCGTCTTGTTGTTGAACTTCTTGGGCCAAATGTCGTGCCAGTCGTGGAGGGTGTCGCGTTTGAGGATGTCAGTGTGGATGGCGGCTACTCCGTTGATCGAGTAGGCCGCATAGCAGGCGATCCAAGCCATGTGCACGCGCCCGCCTGACAGCGGCGCCATATAGTCGATCTTGCCTTGATCGTAGCCTTTGTCGGTCAGCTCCAGCCGGAAGCGACGATCGATTTCCGCCACGATCTCCATGATGCGCGGGAAGATCTGCTGGAAGATGGACGTCTCCCAGGTCTCGAGAGCCTCGGCCAGAACCGTGTGGTTGGTGTAGGCGAAGGTCCTCTGCACGACTTTCCAGGCGTCCTCCCAGGACATATCGTGCTCGTCCAGAAGCAGGCGCATGAGTTCGGGAATGGCCAGCACTGGATGGGTGTCGTTGAGCTGAATCGAGTTGTATTCGCCGAAATTGCGAAGGTCCTGACCGTGGTTGCGCACGTAGGTGTCGATCATTGTCTGCAATGACGCCGAAACGAAGAAATACTGCTGGCGAACGCGCAGCACCTTTCCTTCGTACGTCGTGTCATTCGGGTAGAGGACGCGGCACAGGTCGGCGACACGCTCGCGCTCGATGATGGCGTCGGTGAAGCGCTGGGAGTTGAAGGCGTCGTAGTCGAATTCCTCGATGGGCTCGGACTTCCACAGGCGAAGCGTATTGACGTTCCTCGTCCCGTAGCCGGTGATCGGCATGTCGTAAGGAACGGCTCGAACGTCCATGTCGGCGAAATGAACGTACTTCGAGTCTTCTTCGTGGCGGATGACGAAGGGGTAGCCCTCCTCCATCCAGGGGTCGGGGTGCTCGTTTTGGAAGCCGTTGTCGATGGTTTGCTTGAACAAGCCGTAGCGGTAGAGGATTCCATAGCCGGTTACGGGCAGATCCATCGTCGCGCACGAATCGAGGAAACAGGCGGCTAAGCGCCCAAGGCCGCCGTTGCCGAGAGCGGCGTCGGATTCGGCGTCGAGGATATCCCCAAGATCCTGGCCGTGAGCTGCGAGGGCTTTGCGTGCATCGTCAAGCATGCCTAGATTGACGAGGTTGTTGAGCAGAGCGCGGCCTTCTAGGAATTCAGCGGAGAAGTAGGCCGCTTGCCGGCCGGGCTCGTAAGCGCGATACGTTGCGTGCCAGGCGTCGGCGATGCGCTCGACGACGAGGCTCGAAAGTCCGGTCCAAAACTCCATCTCGGTCGAATTTCGGGTTGTCTTGCCTGAGGCGGCCCGGACGAAGGCGCCCAGCGGCTGCGTAAGATCGGTCGACATGATTCTCCTTGCGAACTGAAAGGACGCTGGAACCCCGGCCGATGGCTTGCGCCGAGCAATGGCGGTGACACCGGGCAGGCGTCGTCGCGTCATGCACGTCGCAACAAGACTACATGTTGTTCGCTCGTCGAGGGGGATCGAGTTTTGTGGCAAACACTACGGCTGCTTGCGTTTGGCTGGGTCCGCGGGTATTTGAACGGAGCCTGTCTCTCAGGGCGCGTGCGCCGTGCGATGAGAGCCGTCTTTGCCTATGCTTGGGTCGTAAAGCGGGTATCCCTTTACACGGCTCAGGCAACGGAGGAAGTATGCCCGCAATCGTGATTGTCGGCGCCCAGTGGGGCGACGAAGGAAAAGGAAAAGCAACGGATCAGCTCGGAACGCGAGCGCGATACGTCGTGAAGTTCAACGGGGGCAACAACGCCGGCCACACGGTGGTGGTCGACGGCCAGAAGTTCGCCTTGCATCTCCTTCCTTCGGGCATTCTTTCGCCGAATTGCATTCCCGTCATCGGCAATGGCGTGGTGGTCGATCCAGGCATTCTCTTCGAGGAAATCGCCGAGCTCCAATCGAGGGGCATCGACGTTTCCCGGCTTCGAGTTTCGGCCAACGCTCATGTCATCACCCCGGTGTGCAAGATTCTTGACGCTTTGAGCGAACGGACACTCGGTTCGCGCAAGATCGGTACGACGGGCCGTGGAATCGGCCCCACCTATGCGGACAAGGCTTCCCGTTTGGGCATTCGCATCCAAGATCTGCTCGATCGGGAGCTGTTGCACGAACGGGTGAACGCGGCGTTGGAGCACAAGCGTTCCGTGCTCGAAAGTGCGGGGGAGAGCGCCGACGTCGAGCCAATAGTCGACGAGCTTTTCGCCTATGCCGAACGCCTTCGCCCGATGGTGGCCGATGTCGGTTTCGAGGTCAATGCGGCCTTGGATGCCGGCGAGACGGTGATTTTCGAAGGGGGCCAGTCCACGATGCTCGACATCGATCATGGGACCTATCCCTTCGTCACGTCGTCGAACGCGACAGCCGGAGGGGCGTGCACGGGAACCGGTGTTGGCCCAACGCGAATCGACCGTGTCGTGGGCATCGCCAAGGCCTATGTCACGCGCGTGGGCGAGGGGCCGTTTCCCACGGAGCTCTTCGATGACGCCGGAAGCCGCTTGCGCGAGAAAGGCGGTGAGTTCGGAACGACGACGGGGAGACCGCGGCGCTGCGGCTGGTTCGACGTTCCCGTGGTCCGATACGCCACGCGGGTTAATGGACTGACCGATCTGGTGGTGACGAAACTTGACGTTTTGGGTGGCTTCGAGCGAATCCCGGTGTGCGTTGGGTACGAGATTGACGGAGTGCGCACCGAGGAGATCCCTCCTTCGCAGGCAATGTACGCGAAGGCCGAGCCTATTTATGAATTGTTCCCGGGATGGGACGAAGACATCTCGCAGTGTCGGACTTTTCAGGACCTTCCCCTAGCCGCGCAGAACTACATTTCGGCGATTGAGCACCTTGTTGGCTGTCAGATCTCCGTCATCGGCGTAGGGCCTGAGCGCGAGCAGACGATTGTTCGCCACCCGATATTGGCCAGCGGCCGCTCTTGATCGATTCTCAGGGGTATGGGCGGTTTTTGATCGATCGTGAGAACACTGAGAGCAGCGGGTCGTGTATTGACGATATTGACAGGAATCCAGATTGACGGGAATCTGGACGACCGCCGCGAACTTCTGGCCTCGGGCCTTGAACTTTCGGCGTCGTGCCGCTGCGCAACGTTAGGCAGTTTCCCGATGCCGGGCCGCCGTGTGGTGTCAGCGAGGGGACTGACCCTGTGAGTTGTATCCTTCCTGGCCGTTGTACTCTCCCTGCTCGCCCGGTGCGGGATAGTTCGGCTGCTGCGGGTGCGGCGTGGCAGGTGCAGCCCCGCTCGTGGGAGCCGAAGGAGCTGAAAGGTAAGACACCTGCTGGCCGTTCACTTGGCCCGGAGGCGGGGTGGTTTGCGGGCTTGCGTAGGGCGCACTGCCGGGATGCGTCCCGTAGTTCGGGTTTCCCGCGCCAGGTCCGGGATAGCCGCCGGGTGCGGAATACCCGGGTCCTGATCCCTGGTAGGCCGTGCCCGGATACTGGCCCGATCCTGGATAGGCCTGCGGATCTGTGTATCCACCTTGGCCGGGGTGCCCAACGGGGCCGGGATATCCGCTGGGGTCGGGAAAGGCGCCGCCAGGCAGGGGATGCTTGTCGTCCTTCTTTTTACGAGTCACTAAAAATAGGATCGCGATGACGGCCGCGACGCTGGCGATGCCGATGAGAACCCAAGCCCATATGGGAAAGCCCTCTTCATCGTTTCGGGAAGGCGGGGAGGTCCAAGGTGTCGCCGTCGGGGTTTTCGTTGTCGTGGAGGACGGGGAGGGAGAATCGGAGATGCTTTCGTTGGGGTTGCTGATTTTTCCCAGTTTTCCGCCCGCCGTGGCGCTTACCCCTTTCTCGACGTCTTTATAACTATTCCATTCCGCAGTTTTCCCGTTGGCTTTGCCTCCGTCGCTGACTTCGGTGACGTCTTCTGGCAACGTGATGGTGAACTTGAACGTGAAAGCCTTGTTGAGATTCTTATTCTTGTTCAGCTCGCTATTCATGCTGGACCAGAATTCCCGCGGGACGGTCACGGTAATGTGGCCTGCTTCGTCCTTTTCGATCGCCTGCTTGAGCAATGGGCCGTCTTTGAAGGTGATCTTGCAGCCGAGCCCCTTCGCCTGAGGGAGGGCCTCTATAGTCGCCTCGCCGTAGATTCCTTTGAGCATGTTTAACTCTCCAGCAAAGTTCTGGCAGGTTTGCCCTCCGAGCACAACACTCTCGGAGTCGAATTCCACGGTCAGAGTCGAACTGCCGTCTCCGCCCGCGGTAAAACCAGATTCTATTCGGCATGCCGAAAGAACCAGCAGGAGTGAAAGGCAGAGAAGAAGGAACCGTTGACGGGCTTTATTGGCGACGATTGTCATCTGGTTGTCCCTATCTGAGAGCGTGCTCATTCGAGGTTGATGAGCAGGCTCATCGTGTCTATTTCAAGAACAAAGGTAGCGATTCGCGGCCCGACGCACAATCGCCGGCAAGAGAATCGGTTGCCGTTATCTCGCCCTTATCGCGGGTCTACGTGACGTGTTTGCCTCGCATGCTTTCTGCCGATGAGACGATCACGAGCTGGTTGGCCAGACGAGGGTGACGTCATGGATTCCGAGCCGGGACCTTGCTTGAAGCCTCAATAGCCGCGTTGCTGAGGTGGATTCTGGGGGTGCCCACCGTCCCTATATTGTGGATAGCGAGGATCCTGTGGCGCTTGCGGCTCGCCGAACTGCTGGGGCGCGTACGGTGCCTGGGGCTGAGCAAACTGCTGGGGCGCCTGTGGTTGACCGGGCTCGCCGAACTGCTGGGGTACGTACGGTGCCTGGGGCTGAGCAAACTGCTGAGGTGCCTGTGGTTGACCGGGCTCGCCGAACTGCTGGGGTACGTACGGTGCTTGTGGCGCTTGAGGTTGGGCGAACTGCGCTTGGCCAGGCCCTCCAAACTGCTGGGGTGCCTGTGGCTGGTTGGAGTCGCCGAATTGCTGGGGTGCGTAGGGTGCTTGTGGCGCTTGAGGTTGGGCGAACTGCGCTTGGCCAGGCCCTCCAAACTGCTGGGGTTGGGGACCGCCGAAGGCGCCGGTGTAGGGGCCGGCGGCATCGAAAGTGTCACTGTTCTTCCGCTTGCTCCGCCTCACCGCGAAGATGATGATGCCCAGCAGGAGCAGGACGCCTGCCCCGATCGCATACCATGCCCAGGTGGGAAACCCATCCGAATCGCTGCTATCGCTATCGTTTGAAGCGTTTTCATCGCTGGAGGAATCGTCGGAGGTGGCTGATTCCTCGCCGTCCGCATTGTTGGAATCGGCGGACGGACTCTCTGAAGAATCGGCGTCGTCGCTAGATGGTGCGTCTCCAGATCCACCGGTGGCGTCGGACTTGATCACCAAGGAGTTGGCCAGCTGGCTCA
The DNA here is from genome assembly GCA_963531075.1 of uncultured Actinomycetaceae bacterium. GTDB lineage: Bacteria > Actinomycetota > Actinomycetes > Actinomycetales > Actinomycetaceae > Peptidiphaga. The sequence goes on from CAUSGP010000108.1 coordinate 5,892, forward strand.
GGCCCGTGTAGGTTACGGTATTTCCTTCGATTTGACCGCCGCCGGAAGCCTCGGTGATTTTTCCGGGCATGACGATTTTGAAGGTGAGATCGCCTCCAAGCTTGTTTCCAGAGAGCTTACTGAATCTCGGATCGCCGGCCAGTCTCAAAACGTAGCCGTTCCCCTCCTTTGACAAGCTGGTGCTGACTTCCGCTCGTTTTTGCGTCAACTTGCATTTGAGGTTTCCCCCGGCAGAGATGTCTTCGATATTGAATTTCTTAAGTATGGCGGCGCTTCCGCCCGACTGGGAGGACTGCTGCTCCAGCAAGGACAACACCGAATTACATGTTGCATTTTGCGCTTTCAACTGGCCGTCGGTGTCTTCGAAGACGGCGGAGTAATGGGCTTTGCCATCTTTCGTAAATTTCAAAGTCATCTCTGTCTTACACGCCGAGACGAGGAGCATGAAGGCAAGTGCGATAACGGCGAGGGCCCCGGAACGCTTCGCCCTTGACGCGCGTGGAAGAACGCTCATTGTTAAGAATCCTTAGTATCAAAGTGCGCTTGTTGCGCCTTACATTGACTAGCATAATTGCCGGCTGCGAATCGCACCTCTTTAGTGTCCGGGGAGCTCTGCTCGGGACTGCTCAATCGGCCGGGGCGGATAACGCGTCTCGTTATACCCGGCAAGCTCTTTCTCGATTCTTTTGTCGCTCCGGCTTTGGCCGGCGTCGCCTTCGTTGATGACGTGGATGTGTGAAAAGTCGCAAACAGCCTCATAGAACCCCCTCTGGGACGAAACGCACGGAAAATCCCCAGGGTTTTCCGCAACAATGGACTTCGTTCGCGCCGTGGCGATCAGGGCTGCGGCTGTACATCGCAAACTCAGGAAGGAAACGCGATGACGGATAAGACCTACACCGCTGAAGAGGTTCGTGCCGGAGCCCCGGCCGAGGCTCCCGAAGAGTTGATTGAATTCGTTACGAAGACGGCTAATCTCGCCAAGCCGGAGTCCATTTACTGGGCGGACGGTTCCCAGGAAGAGTGGGATCGCCTTACGACCGAAATGGTTGAGACCGGAGTGCTCACACGCCTCAACCCCGAGAAGCGCCCTAACTCCTTCCTTGCGCGCTCGCTTCCCTCCGACGTCGCACGCGTGGAGTCCCGGACGTTCATTTGCTCTGAGAAAGAGGAGGACGCCGGCCCGACGAACCACTGGTACGACCCGGTGGAGATGAAGAAAATCCTCAACGAGAAGTTCGATGGCGCTATGCGCGGACGCACAATGTATGTGGTTCCCTTCTCGATGGGCCCGCTCGGCGGACCGATTTCCAAGCTCGGCATTGAGCTGACCGATTCGCCCTACGTTGTGGCGAATATGCGCATCATGACCCGAATGGGGGCCGAGGCGCTTAAGCTGATCGGCGAGGGCGGCGAATGGGTTCCCGCGGTGCATTCGGTGGGATACCCCCTGCGCGACGCCGATGGCACGACTCGCGAGGACACCGCGTGGCCCTGCAACGACGAAAAGTACATCACGCACTTCCCGGAGACCAACGAGATTTGGTCGTACGGTTCCGGCTATGGCGGCAATGCGCTGCTGGGCAAGAAGTGTTACGCGCTGCGCATCGCCTCAACGATGGCTCGGCGCCAGGGGTGGATGGCCGAGCACATGCTCATCCTGCGCCTGACCGACGAGAAGACCGGCAAGC
>CAUSGP010000109.1:0-7531 GCA_963531075.1 uncultured Actinomycetaceae bacterium
GCGGCATTCAGCTCATCCTCTCTCAGCGCTTGTTGCCGGTCTTGCGACGGCGCACGATAAGCTTGTCGCTAGCCTTCTTTGGACGGCGGGTGCGGCCCTCGGGCTTACCCCACGGGCTGACCGGATGGCGGCCACCGGAGGTCTTGCCTTCGCCGCCGCCGTGCGGGTGGTCGACGGGGTTCATGACGACGCCGCGGACTGTCGGGCGAACACCCTTCCAGCGCTTGCGGCCGGCCTTGCCCCAGTTGATGTTCGACTGTTCGGCGTTCCCGACCTCGCCCACGCAGGCGCGGCAGCGGGAATCGACATTGCGGATTTCGCCGGAGGGCATGCGCAGCTGGGCGTACTTGCCTTCGCGGGCCACCAGCTGGACAGATGCGCCAGCCGAACGGCCGATCTTGGCGCCGCCGAGAGGACGAAGCTCCACGCAGTAAACCGTGGTGCCGACGGGAATATTCTTCAGCGGCAAGTTGTTGCCGGGCTTGATGTCGGCATTCGGTCCGTTTTCGACGGTATCGCCCTGACGCAGGTTCTTCGGCGCAACGATGTAACGCTTCTCCCCGTCGACGTAGTGCAGGAGGGCGATGCGAGCCGTGCGGTTCGGGTCGTACTCGATGTGAGCGACCTTGGCGGGCACACCGTCCTTGTCCCAGCGCCGAAAATCGATAATACGGTACTGGCGCTTGTGGCCTCCGCCCTTGTGCCTGGTCGTGATACGACCGGTGTTATTGCGACCGCCGGTTTTGTGCAGCGGGCGAAGCAGCGACTTCTCGGGCTTCGATCGGGTGATCTCGACGAAGTCGGCAACGCTCGCACCGCGACGGCCGGGGGTCGTCGGCTTGTACTTACGAATTCCCATGAGTTTCGATCCTCAATCTTTCCGGTCAGCCGACCACGTCGCCGTAAATGTCGATCGAACCCTCGCTCAGCGAGATAATCGCGCGCTTGGTGTTCTTGCGCCGACCGATGCCGTCGCGAGTACGGCGGGCCTTGCCCTGACGGTTCTGAGTGTTCACAGAGGCGACCTTCACGTGGAAGATTGCCTCGACGGCCTGCTTGATCTCGGTCTTAGACGCGCGGGGGTCGACAAAGAAAACGTACTTTCCCTCGTCCTCCAGCCGAGCCGACTTCTCCGACGCGACGGGCGCGAGGATGACATCGTGCGGATGCTTGTTCCAGAAGCTTGTCTCGCTCACTTCTCCTCCTTGCCGTTCTTCGAGACGTACTCGGTGAGAGCAGACTCGGTGAAGACGACGTCGTCTGCGACGAGGACGTCATAGCTGTTGAGCTGGTCCACGAAGATCACGGAAGCCTCGGGGGCGTTGCGAAGCGAAAGCCTTGTGAGCTCGTCACCGCGCGAAACCGCCACGAGCGCGGCACGATCATCGATGACCTTGCGAAGCAAGCCAAGAGCCTCCTTGGTCGAAGGCTTCTCTCCCCCGATGAAGGCCGTGACCACATGGATGCGTCCGTTACGCGCGCGGTCCGAGAGTGACTGACGCAAAGCTGCCGCGATCATTTTCTTGGGCGTGCGCTGCGAATAGTCGCGAGGCTTGGGCCCGTGGACAGTGCCGCCTCCCGTAAATTGCGGAGCGCGGATCGAGCCCTGGCGAGCGCGGCCCGTGCCCGTCTGCTTAAAGGGCTTCTTGCCTCCGCCGGAAACTTCGCCTCGAGTCTTCGTCGAATGCGTTCCCTGGCGCGCCGCGGCGAGCTGAGCGTTGACAACCTGGTGGATGAGGGGGATGTTGACTTCGACGTCGAAAAGCTCGGCTGGAAGCTCGAAGCTTCCGGTGACCTTGCCCGTGACGTCGTAAACGTCTGCATTGAGGGACTGCGTCATGTTCAGGCTCCCTTCACGGCCGTGCGGACCACGACGGATCCGCCTTTGTTGCCGGGGACGGCGCCGACGAGAAGGATAATGCCTTTCTCGACGTCGACGGCGTGGACGGAAAGGTTAAGGACGGTCACGCGATCCTTGCCCATGCGGCCGGCCATGCGCAGACCGCGGAAGACGCGCGACGGCGTGGCGCACGCTCCGATCGAACCGGGCTTGCGGTGATTGCGATGCGCACCGTGCGAAGCTGCGACTCCGGAAAAACCGTGGCGCTTCATGACACCCGCGAAACCCTTGCCCTTGGAGACGCCTATGACATCGACTTTCTGCCCGGCCTCAAAAAGATCAGCGGTGAGCTCCTGGCCGAGTTCGTACTCGGCGGCGTCGGGCGTGCGAATTTCGGCGAGTTTGCGACGGGGGGCGACACCGGCCTTCTCGAAATGACCCTGGAGCGGCTTCGTCACATTTTTGGTCTTCAGTTCGCCCGAGGCGAGCTGAACCGCAGAGTAACCGTCGATTTCGGGGGTGCGGATCTGGGTCACGACATTCGTGCCGACGCGCACAACAGTGATGGGCACGAGACGTCCGGCCTCGTCCCATAGCTGGGTCATTCCCAGCTTGGTGCCGAGCAACGCCTTGACCGGCGCGCCGACAGCGGTTTGCTTGGAATTCATGATGCGTTACCTCAGAGCTTGATTTCCACGTTGACATCCGCCGGAAGGTCGAGACGGCGAAGCGTGTCGATGGTCTTCAGGGTCGGATCGACGATGTCGATGAGCCGCTTGTGGGTGCGCATCTCGAAGTGCTCGCGGCTGTCCTTGTACTTGTGGGGCGAACGAATGACGCAGAAGACGTTCTTCTCGGTCGGAAGCGGCACGGGGCCAACAACCGTCGCGCCTGTGCGCGTCACTTCGTCGACAAGCTTTTTCGCCGCGTTGTCAATGACCTCGTGGTCGTATGACTTCAGGCGGATGCGGATCTTCTGTCCTGCCATGCCGTCGTAACCTCTTTCTCCCTCGGTGATCGCCGGTCCCCGCACCCGGGCGTGTCGCGCATGATCACCGCGATATTCAAGCCCTATGCAGATTACGACGAACCCTTGTCACACGCCGGGCGCCAATCCCGACGAAGTCCATGACCCGGTGAACCGGGCAACTTGTTCAGTATGCCAGTTTCTCACACGCCACTGCAAGCGGATTGTCCATTTAGTGGCAGGCGTGACATATATGCTCGACAGTCCGCGTCGCCGCCAACTAAATTTACACGGTATCCGGCCGACGATTGCTGATTTTTGAGCGAAGAGGAGATACGAGGAGCGCCTCCAAGGCAAAGGCGATGGCGGCCATCACAACCGCATAGGCGAAAATATCTGGACTCTCTATGTTGAGCTGCGCCATTCTGATGGCCCCACCCACGCCGGTGGCGGTGGCAAGCAATTCGGCCATGACGCATACGCGAACAGACTGGCCGAGGGCGACAGTGGCCGCTGCGAGAACGGGCGGCGCAATCATCGGAATTTCCACGCGCCTGACAATCGCCCATCTGCTTAACCGAAAGACTTTCGCCATCTCGATGAGATCGCGGTCGACGTCGCGCACCGCTTGCGCACTCGCTGTCGCCAACAGGGGCGCCGTCACAATGGTGACGACGAAAATGACAACAACATCCCCGGCGGTCCCGAACCAGACCATCCCCAAAATCACGAAGACTATGGCGGGAGTGGACAGCAGAAGGTAGAGGCCAGGCTGGAAAAACCACCCTACCCTCTTCCATTTGCCCATGGCGCTCCCCCACGCCACACCCGCCGTGAGGGCGATTGCCAAACCGGCGAGGGAACGGAACAGCGTCATCCTCAAGGCTTCCCAGAAGGCGTCAGTGGCTAGGATCGCTTCGAGCGCCGCGTACGTCTCATCCGGCCCGGGCAAAATATACTCGGGTTGCCTTGAGGCGGCGTAAGCCCATACGGAAATCAGCGCGAGGACTCCGAGAACCACCCACATCGCGCGTTCGAGTGCGCGGAGCATGCCCGCCCCGCGCACTCTCGCGTCACTTCGCGTAGAATTTGTCATCCGGCAACTTACCGCCGTAAATCTTCGGGTTTACTTCGCCAAGGCGCTTGAGAAAGTCCTCATAGTCCGCTTTGGCTTTCTTCGCGGGTACGACGTCAAGCTGTAGGCGGGGAATCACCTGCTTGACCACATCGACCGGCAGTTTGTAATGCTTGGCGATCGCCTGGAGCGTGTCTTGATCTCCGGAATTCGCCTTGTCGACGGAGGCCTTGACCTCGGCCCTGACCGCCGCGGCCAGCTGCGGCCGCGAATCGACGAGTTGCCCTGGCATGACCAATCCGGCCATGGGGAAACGAGCCTTTTTGCCGGTCACTTTCCCCCACTCATCCTGCAGGTTAAAGATGCGTTTGATCTCCTTGCCCTTTTCTTTCAGCTTGATCTGTGCGAGAGTCGCGACATGCTCGGGAAGCACAGCGTAGTCGGCTTCGCCTAAAGCGACTTTCTGCATCGCCTGTTGGCCGTCATTGGCTTGGACGACCTGGATGTCCTTGCGATCCAGCCCGTTCTTCTTCAGCAGGTACGAAAAGACAAGATCGGGCATGTTACCCGGCATCGAAATCGCGACTTTCTTGCCCTTGAGCGACTTCCAGTCGCCTTCGGGAGCATCTGACGGGCCGACGACGTAAAGCATCCCCCACACGACGGGCGCCACGAGCCGAACATCGCGCCCCTTGTTGTACAGGTTCGCCGCAACATAGGCCGGGGTCGCTGCGATCTGGACCTCATTTTTCGCAATGGCTGCCTTGAGCTGTTCCACGTTGTCCCAGTTCTTCACGCCGACATTGTCGGAGTATTTGGAAAGGTTTCCCTTTTTGCCGAATCCGATCATCGGCGCGCCGAAAGCCATTGTCGTGGGCACATAGGCTTGGATTTTCTTCAGCTTTCCCGTTGCAGCGGACGCTCCCTTCCCCGATGAATCCGACGACGAGTCAGCTCCTCCGCAGGCACTGAGCGCTATGGCGGCCGCGGCCGCAACCGCGGCCATTTTTCGCGTGAACATGGTTTTCCTTTCGATTCAAACGGAAATGTCCCAACGGCCCGGAGGGCCGCTCAGGTGCAGGCGCAGTGCGGATACCTGTTCAAGCTCGTCAGGGTCGTGCGATACCCATACGGTGACGAGATTTGAGTGCGCGACAATACCCTGCAGATCTTCGCGCAACGATTGTGCGAGCGATTTGTCCAAGGCCGAGAACGGCTCATCGACAAGCAGCAACTTTGGCCCCGTCGCCATGGCTCGGGCAATGGCGACGCGCTGGCGCATGCCTCCGGACATCTGCGCCGGGCGCAAATCCATCGCATCGCGCAAGCCCACGCGTTCTAGCCACTCTTCGGCGGCGAACAACCGCCCCGCCATGCGCTTGTCGAGCGTGAGCAGCACATTGTCCCTGGCCGAGAGCCAGGGAAGCAGCCTCGGCTCTTGGAAAACGAAAGCGAGCCTGCCTTCCGGGCGGCGTATTCGACCCGAGTATTCACCGGTGGCACCCGCGATGGCTCGCAGAAGCGTCGTTTTCCCCGCCCCCGAAGCTCCCGAAACGCCCAGGATTTCGCCGGGGTGCACGGTCACGTCAAGATCCGCGATGAGATGAAGCCGCCGCCGATGGATGTTCACACGCGACAGCGCCAAATCCGCCGCTTCAGGCATTCGCACCGCTTCGCGCGCATGCGCTGTTTCGGATGTTAGCGCCGCTTCGGACGTAGGCGCTGTCTCGCATATAAATCCCGCTGCGGAAGGTGCCTTGACCTCACCCTTCGAGGATTGCGACATTTTGGCGGTCTCTCAGGGTTTGCGGGCTACGAAGCCAACGGCGTCGATGTTCTCCTTGTGGGTGCGGAAAACTCTCCGCATCGCCTTGATGCGGTCTCTTGCAGCCTTGTTCCTGACGACATTGAAGAAGAACTTCACAGCGCCGAAGAATCCTTCGTCGGCGATCAACCGCTTGGGCTCCAAAAGCTGCATCGGGTTCGAATCGCTGTATTCGACCTCGAAACCCGCTTCTTCGAGAAGCCGCTTCCACGAGGCTGACGTCAGAGGCCTAGCCCCCACCTTGATGGTTCGCGACAGCGCACGAGAAACCTCGTGCACCACATTTTCCGGGACGTCGTCGGGGCAAAAACCCAATTCGTGAATGGCATAGCGCCCGCCAGGAGCCAAAACTCGGAAGGCCTCGCGCATAATAACGAGCTTGTCCTCATCAGACTGCATGGTTAGCATCGCCTCGCCGACGACGAGGTCGGCCGAACCGCCGGGCAATCCCGTGGCCTTCGCGTCTGCCTCCTGCAATCGCGCATGACCATGCTTGGAAATCACCTGCAGCAGCTGCGGCGTGCCCTCCTTGTTCGGGTCGACGCCGACGTATTCTTTGGGCTGGGCGGCCAGCAAAATCTCAGCGGTCCGCCCTACGCCGGGGCCAAACTCGACAATGCGGTCTTTGGCTGACGGCTTTGCTGCCTTTATCACCCTGCGGGTCAGTTCGATACCACCGGGGCGAAGCACACGTTTGCCCATCTTGGCCAAAAGCCAGTGCCCCTGCAGCCTCTTTTCTTCGGGGCCCGAGCGCGTTCCGTGAGGCTCATCCCCTTGTTCTCCTTCTCGATCGGTCTCTTTATGGGCGCCGCGGCTGGACTTTTCGGGCTCCTTAGATTTTTGGCTTGCCTCCTCGTGAGCCTCGGCCACCTTGCGAGTTCCCTTGCGAGGATCTTCGGAGGTTTCCCGGCGAGTCTCGTTATCTGCTTCTTTGCCCTCTTTCCCTTCACCGTGGATTATTTCGCGAGCTTCTTCGGCCACGTCTTCTTGTTTGTGGGCCGACTCTCCCAACTCCAGGTCTTCGTTGCGGCCTTCTTTACCCGCTTCCGCATTCTCATTGCGGACTGCTTTGCTCATTTTTCCTCCCCTTTCGCCGCGTACGCAGTGTTGTCGACGTCGACCAAAGTGAGGGCCATGTGGCAGGGCTCCAAAGCTTCGAGGGCATGTCGATCTCCCGGTGCCAAGTAAACGACGTCGCCGGCTGCAAGGTCATGAGTCTGGTCGCCAATGCGGAAACGCATCTTTCCGCTTAATTGCTGGACGATGACGGCGCGAGGAGATGCGTGCTCGGTGAGCACTTGACCGGCGTCAAAACTGAAGACGACGTGACGAAGAACGTCGTTGTTGACTACGACTCGGGAGGTCGTGGCCTCCTCCAGAATCGGCAGCTTATCGAAGACACCCGTGAAAAAATCTGATTGTTCGACAGGCGTAGTAGGCATCATTGCTCCAATTGAGTTACGTAATTGTCGTGTTGCGTAATCAATCGTATCGCTTTTAAGACGCCATTCCGACCTGTCGTACCGTGACCATTGCCACGCCTAGCAAAATGCGCTTCGAGGCGGGGCGCCTTACAACCCTTGACCCCACCGACTCAGGAGGCATTCAGAAGTTTATTGAGACAGCGATACAGCCATTGGAGACCATAGACCGACAAGGGAAGGCAATGTTAAGCCAAAGCGGCGTTGGGTAGAACCACCGGGGAAGCGCTGCTCCCAACTAGGAGGCGCTTGTCCCAACTAGACGGAATGGTGCGGTGACACTGCGGGGTCATCCCACCCGCGTAGTCACCTTCACCAATCCATGCACCACTGCAAGCCTCGC
>CAUSGP010000110.1:0-7478 GCA_963531075.1 uncultured Actinomycetaceae bacterium
CATCGCACCGACGGTTCGCACGATGACGGAGAAATTGAAGAAGACCATCGCCGCCACAACGGCCGTTTCCGTCCCGTCAAGCTCCAACCACGAGTAGGCCCCTTCTTTTCCCAACACAGAGCGGAAGGCTACGCCGACAACGACGGTTGGAAGGACGAAGGGGACGGTTGCCACGGCCCGCAGGGCGCGCTGGCCGGGAAAGCGGCAGACGTAAAGAGCATAGGCTCCCGGCACGCCAAGCAACACAGACCCTAACGTGCCCATAGCGGCCATCCGCAGAGTCGTCGCCACGAGCTCCCACGTACGATCCGAGCCCAAGGCTTCGAAGGCGCGAGGCGCAATGCCCCGAGCAAGCATGGCCCCAACCGGCCACGCAAAAAAGACCGCGAGAAGCGCCATGGGGATGGCAACGGCGGCGACTGTGGCGATCACCGGGCCCGGGGAGCGAGGATGCGCCCCCCGGGCCCGGGCCTCGGCTTCGACTCTCGCCCTCAGAATGGCAGCGCCCTTCTGCTACTTGTCATTTGCTGACCATCACTTCGCGACCGCCGCCCAATCCTCGAGCCATGCGTCGCGGTTCGCCGCAACCTTGCCCAGATCGGGAACGATCGGGTGCTCTGCCAGCTTCGCCTTGGCAGCCCATTCGGCGGGCAGCTGCACGCTCGAATCGACGGGATACATATACATCGACGTCGGGATCGCGCTTTGCACCTTCTTCGAAACCATGAAATCGACGAAGGCCTTCGCGCCCTTAGCGTTGTCAGTTCCCTTGACCACTCCGGCATACTCGACCTGGCGTACGCACGTGGACTCGATTACACCGGTGTCTTTCGTGAACGCCGGCGACGAAGCATAAGACAGAACGAGTGGATACTTGCCTTTGCCTTCTCCCGCCGAAAAATCAACGTTATAGGCGTTCGTCCAATCAGATGCGACATGGACGCCGCCGAGTACCATTCGGTTCAGATACCCCTTCGCATCCTCACCCTTCACTGTTTCCACGCCTGCGAGGTAGGCGAAACCGGTGGTCGAGGCGTTCGGATCGATGATCGAGAGAAGCCTGGAATACTTGGGCTCTGCCAGATCGTCCATGCCGGTCGGTTCTTTGACGCCTTTCTCTTTGAACCATTTGTGGTCTACATTGACGCACACGTCGCCGCGGTCGACGGGCGTCAGCCCTTTGATCTCCTTGATCTGATACTCCTTGGCCGATTGCGGCAGAGCCGACGAGGCGTAGTCGACGAACAAGCCCTGTTTGGCCGGAACGGCGGCCGTGTAGCTGTCGATCCCGTAGACGGCGTCGTACTTCGGCGAGTCCTTTGTGAGGACCAGTTGATTGGCGACGCCGGCGTCGCCCGCAGGGGTCGTAACGAGCTTGTATCCCGTCTTCGACTCGAACTCCTTAACGAGTTCCTTGGGAAGATTGAACGAATCGTGCGTGAGCACGGTGACGGTTTTAGAGTCGGCTTTTTTTGTCTCAGTCGATTCACCCGAGCAACTCACCATCGCGAGTGCCGCAACTAGGCAGGCGGCGGAGCGAAGTCTCTTGCGTATCATTGCTTCCTCCATTTCAGGAGGGCCCGCCGCCTTCGGCGGGGAGAGCTCGACTCCCTTCGCCGGTGCTAACCGGATCAGGTTCGAGGGTCTGCTTTCGCACTCTCAGCGCCCTTGTGGCGCTCCCCTGTCGCACGGACAATGCTACAAGCAAAGGCTTCTAGCGTTCAAAAGTAGGCCAAACGCACGGGTGAGCGCCTTCGGCCTCAGACGTCACTTCGATTTCGAAGAGCCTTTTGATTTCGAGGAATCTTTCAAACCGGCAGCGAGCGCATCGCTCAGCCCATACCAGCGCGCCGCCCGGCGCAGAACCAATTCGTTGACCACAGCGCCCACGGTGGCCGATACGACTGAAAAGACCAGCGCGGTGCGAAGAGGTTCGGAGAAATCGTTCTCCTCCGGCCGAGCGCGGCCGGAGACCGACTTCCACACCACGTCCACGGCCTTGTTCGCGATGATTCCCGAGACGATGCCCGCGCCCGCACTGACGAGCTTCCATCCAATGTCCATAGGGGACTCCCTTCTTGTCGTCGCTGGTCATATTATCGCGTGATCGAGGATGTCACGCGACTTTCCATCCACAGCGTCCACTTGCCATCCACATCATTCGCTATGGTCCACAGCGCAGTTGCGATCCGTGCCCGTCGCACCCGCTATTTGATGGGAGCGTCGCCGACGTCGATTCTGTGGAAGTTGAGATGAGATCGCGATGCCGTGGGGCCACGCTGGCCCTGATATCGCGAACCGCTCGCACCCGACCCGTAGGGCTTGTCCGCCGCGGAGGAAAGCTGGAAAAAGCACAGCTGCCCCACCTTCATGCCCGGATACAAAATGATGGGCAGCGTAGCCGTATTGGAAAGCTCAAGGGTTACGTGGCCGGAGAAACCCGGGTCGATGAATCCCGCCGTCGAATGGGTGAGCAGCCCTAGCCTGCCCAGGCTCGATTTTCCTTCGAGGCGCGCGGCGACGTCGTCGGCCAAAGTAACCGTCTCGTAAGTCGATCCCAGAACAAACTCTCCCGGATGCAGAACAAAAGAACCTTGGGCCGGAACGTCAACGAGGCGAGTGAGCTCAGACTGGTCGGCAGCGGGATCGATGACGGGATAGCGATGGTTGTTGAACAGCCGAAAAAAGCGGTCAAGATGAACATCGACGCTCGAAGGCTGGATCATCTGCCGGTCCCATGGCTCCAGGCGGACTCGACCCGAGTCGACGTAGGAGAGGATGTCACGATCGGATAGAAGCACGATTCAAGGGTATCTGCTGGCTTAAGGAGCTTTATTGATCGGCACGCCTAATTTTGCAGGCGAGCGACACAGCCAGCTGGTGTATCAAGTTATCAGCGAAGCAAGCAAAGGTTATCTTCGAGCATCACCTATTTGTTTTGTTCCACGTACTCAGCCGGATGCCGCGTCAATCGGTTTCATCTGATAGAATTTCATCTGCGTCATGCGGGCGTAGTTCATCGGTAGAATGGAAGCTTCCCAAGCTTCAGAGGCGGGTTCGACTCCCGTCGCCCGCTCCACCGGAGCCGAAGCGCAATCCTTTGCCATTCAAAAACACCAAAAGTCCAAATAGGACGATCGCTCTTGACGGTTTTCTGGAGTGCGCGTAAAAAAGAAAGATGACAATTCAACTACTTCACACGCGATACCCGCTCATTCAGGCTCCCATGAACTGGATGACGAACGCAGAGTTCGTCGCCTCCGTGGCTTTGAGCGGCGCTCTTGGAACGCTGGGGCCGAACGCGGGGCAAACGTCCCTGACGAGGGATCCCGTCCAAACCGCAGATCGCCTGCGACACGAGATCCTTAAGGCTCAAGAGATCTTAGACGCGGCTCCATCCGTTCCTGGGAATCTCGCGGTGAACGTCGTCGTTCGCGATCCAGACGCCACGATCGACGACGATCCTTTCTTGGGGCCGTGGCTTGCGGCGTGTTTCGATACGGGCATCAACGCATATGCAGTAGTCGGCTCCCCCAATCCCCACGTTTTCGACGCGATCAAGAAACACGGCGGTACAGTCGTCTTCCGCCCTCTCACTCCGACGGCAGCAGCCGCCCGCCAGGCCGAAGCATTGGGAGCGGACATCCTGGTAGCGACGGGGCGGGAAGAAGGCGGCTTGCTTCCCGATGGGCCAATGGGTACTTTCACCGCTGTTCCAGCCATGGTCGACGCCGTCTCAATCCCCGTTTTCGCGGCTGGCGGCATCAACGACGCCAGGAGCGTCGCCGCCGCTTTCGCCTTGGGCGCGCAAGGGGTCTACGTCGGATCTCGTTTTCTCGCGACGAAAGAATCCCCCGCTGCGCAAGCTGTCAAAAACTTCATTCTCGACTCCTCCGGCGAGGATCTCGTGGAGGTTTCCGAAACTCAACGCTCGCTGCCCACCCCCGCCGCCCTCAGGTACGCAGCGGAATACGCGGCGAGCCACGACGGCACCCCGATCGAGCAGGACCTCATGAAAAAGGGCGGCCTGCGACCGGGAATGCTCGTCGGCGATTTCGATGAGGGAGTCGTCACGGTTAACTCTGGAATCGGAGTCATCCAAGACATTCCCACCGTCGCGGAACTTGTCGAACGCCTCGCCTCCGGCATCGCCTAAGCGGGATACCCGGCATCGCCTAAGCGCGGTACGCCACTCGAAGTTTCCCATTCAGTGACGCGGGAAATCACTCGAATTCAAGCGCGACTTGCGCTCGCAAGTTTCCGGCGCCATTCAGGCTCTATCGGCATGCGAGCCTGAATGGCGGCGGAATTCGTTCATATGGGGCGAAGCCGCCCACCATCTCAACCATATGTGAGTCTACACAGGGTCACCTCACACATTCGGGCTTTCGCACACTCAAACTCTCGCGATAGAGGTATTTACCAAGGCATTTCGTAGGAGTCGGCTCCTCGTTTACTTGGCAAGGCGTCGCCCGAAAGCTTGCGCATTTCGACGTCGCGAAGGTTGCCTTCTCCGTCTCGCTTCAAAGCGATCTCAACGGATTGGCCCTGTTTGGTCAAACGCCACCAATCCAGGCCTACCTCCGTGAGCTGTGCCCCCATTAGTCGAGCAAAACCATCGAGAGACCACGCGGGATCGTCGACGCGGGGAATGATGTTGGGCAAGTAGCCCACAGCTTCGAGGAAATCCACGAACAGCGCCTCGCGCGGCAGACCCCACAAGGCAATCGTGACTCGATGCCCGAACACGTTGACCTGTGGCATGTAAAACCGGTAGTTGGGGCCAAAAATATCGTGGACGCAAGAGGCGACGTCGGACGCCAGTTCCGACAGAAGTATGCGCGGCGAGACTTCCTTGCTGTAGGGTACCTCCTCGGTCACAAACTCGCTGAGTCCATGCCGCTCTCCATACTCTCTCATGGCCACAGTGATCGGATGGGCAACGGTGTGTTCGATGTACCGCGGGCACCATCCCCACATCAAAGTGGTGGGCAATGATGTGATCGATGCGATTATTGATCCGCGCACTGTCATACTTCCGCGAGAAGAGCTGATAACAGCCTCGTTCACTTCGCGATCGAAGTCTATCTGGTTCTCTTCCCCGAATTTCTCTGTCAGCCACTCAAAGAAGCGGTGCTGCGCAATCTGGGAGTACAAATAGGCGTGCTGCGCCACTCTGTGGACTTGCCGGAGTTCGTGCGCTTGTAAGGCCATGCCTTCAGTGTTTCACATGCAGAACGACGCCGGATCAGGCATCCCACGTCGCGGAATGCGCGGTGAGGCAAAACAAAGGGAAACCAAGGAAACATAAACGGCGCGCCACCTCGCATCACATCTTTCCATCTGCCATGGTGAACGGCGTGTCAGCACTGATCGTCGCCGCCGCGCTTTTCACGAACGCGCCGGACGGCCCTCGAGTTTTGGCCGCCCAACGTTCCTACCCGCCGGAGTTAGCAGGCCGATGGGAGTTCCCCGGCGGCAAAGTCGAACCGGGAGAAGCGCCTCTTAACGCTCTAAGGCGTGAACTACGAGAGGAAATCGGGGCAGACATCAGCTTTCAGGCTCCACCTTGCCAACACCCGCCCGTCCCGCCGCCAACGACCGCCGTGCCATACACGCCCTTGCCGAACATGCCCTCGCCGCGCATACCCCTGCTGGGTCTCATCGAGGGACCCACCGGCGACTGGCCGCTCCCCGGCGGGCGCCGCATGCGACTGTGGGCAGGGTACGCACGGGGCGAACCGCACCTCGGCCCGGATCATCTAGAGCTCAGATGGCTTGGAGCCGATGAGCTTGAATCCGTCCCATGGCTCGAAGGGGACGTGCAGATTCTCGAATCACTTGCGCAACTCATGCAGTCGCTTGGCTAAGCCAAGCTGGAGTATTCTAGCTCTATGCCCAAAATCTCGGGGAAAAACCTCACTGAGCACCGCGAACGCACACGTGAGGCCCTTTTCGCTGCTCTTTCGCGACTCATGGCCGCAAAAGGCTTCGACGCCATCAGCATGAGTGATCTGGCAGCCGAGGCGGGCATAGGCAGAACCGCGATATACAACCATTTTTCCGATAAGGAAGAGCTGCTTTTGGCATATATCGAGTTCGAAGTGAGCGCCTATATGAAACGCATCAGCTCCAGATTGGAGACGGTCGATTCACCTCTGGACAGGCTTCGAATCTATGCCCGCGAGCAGATGTTAGCCAAACGCGGCTACTTCTTCTCGCCCGGTGCTCCACTTCGCGACGTCGTCTCGAAAGAAACCGCCTTGGCTCTGCGCGATCATGCGTCAATCACCGGCAAATTATTTCGCAGAATCCTGAACGAATGCGTCCAGGCCGGCGTGATCCCAAACCAAGATTTGGATATTACGGTTCAGCTACTCCAAGGCGCACTTACGGGTCGGCGCGTTCCGAAGAGCGAGCCTGAACGTTCGTCTTATCTTGACGCAACCGACCATTTCGTGTTGCGTTCGGTTGGCGCAGAGGTGCCGAATGATCTCGCACCTCTCGAAGTCTCGGCTTCAGAGACCAGCATATGATTTCCTCTACCGCTTCATCTGCGCATCAGACAAAACTGAGAACGCACGACCTCGACGTCACGTGACCTCGGTTCCACGTAATCACCAATTCACACCGGAACCTCCTCCGCCTCCACGCTCTTGACGGGAATCTTCGTCACCTGCCTTGTTGTTGTCCCTGAGTTTCTTTTCTTTCTCATCCAGGGACGGGTCGTCGGAAGGAGGCGTGGGGGACGAACTCGAACCTCCCCGATTCGACGGCAGTTGGTTGGATCCAGAGCTTGGGCTCGTTGACTGCGATGGGTTTTGGTTGGGATTCTGGTTGGGATCCTGTCCAGGATCCTGGTTCGGATTCTGGTTCGGATCCTGCCCAGGATTCTGATTTGGATCCTGCCCAGGATTCTGGTTCGGATTCTGTCCAGGATTTTGGTTCGGATTCTGGCCGGGATTCTGGTTGGGATCTTGCCCAGGATTTTGGTTTGGATTCTGATTTGGATCCTGATTCGGGTTCTGGTTGGGATTCTGGCTCGGGCGCGGCGACGGAGGATTCGCTTTCTTGTCCTGACGGTTTTTGGATTTCTTGCTCTTGTCATCGTTCTGGGAACAGGGGGCGATGATGGAAGCTGCCTTTTTGAAATCCTTTCTGGCGACGGCACTCCGTTTTGCAGACTTCGCTTGATCGCCGCGATTCTCGTAAGTAAGGGAGAGATTTCGCCTAACCTTGCACTCGGGTTCGTCGGTCTTGGTGATCTGCTTGCCCTTCCGCTCCGATTTAGGAGCTCTTTCAAGAGCTTCCGTAAGGCTATCAATGCCATCCGAGTATTCTTTGTTCTTAGCCTGAGCCGTGCCAAGATTGAACGAACTCTCCCATCCCTGAAGGAACTTAGGAGTGATGCGCATCGCAAGTTGGTAGCGTCCTACGGATGCCGCAGGATCACTGTTGTAGGCCAGCTTTGCCCATCG
>CAUSGP010000111.1:0-7415 GCA_963531075.1 uncultured Actinomycetaceae bacterium
CCACCTTCTCGACAACGCCGCGGCGCAGCTCGAGTGCCAATGAATCGGGGAAAACCGGGTCGGTGTAGGGGCAGGCGCACAGGACGAGGCAGAACGGGATCGTCGGATGCGAGGTCGCGCTGAAGCCCATCAGCGTGAGAAAGCGGCGGATCTCTTCCGTTTGTCGATCGAGATCGCCGGGCTTGCAACCGGAGTATCCCAAGTGCCGTGGGCCAGTGTCCGCAGATGCCTCCTTTTCGGATGCTGCTTGATCACCCCATGTCGCACCGATGTCATAGGCCGCGCGCGCAGGATCGGGCGCGTTGGTCCGAAGCCAGTCGAGAGTGGCGCGGACTCCTTGCTCAAACAACTGTGCGGCGAATCCGGGATCCGTTGGGGCGAGGGTCAAATAGCCTAGGGCCGGCCTGCCCCTGCCGGAAACCGGCAGTTGTTCGCGCATGACCAGGCCCATGCTGTAGAGGGCGTCGATGGTTTCGCGAACCGACGATGCGTGAAGGCCGCTTTCTTTGGCGAGCTGGGTAACCGTCACCGGAACGCAGTGGTTGGACACGAGAGTTAAGAGAGCGTGCTGTGCAGAAGTCAACCGTGTGACGGCCGATAGCAGATCGCCGAAGCGGTGCTGATTCTCTGACACGGCCCCTCCTTCGACGCCTATTGCTCAGGCCGAGCGGAAAATTGGCCGCCGCTCCCGCGATCCGCTCACCAACCGCGGGGACGGGAAACGGGTTTAGCGCGGTCGCGCGAACGATAAACCACCTGTGGCCGGGTCAGGTAGCCCACCGGGGCAGAGACGACATGGACGAGGCGCGTGAAAGGCCAGATGCAAAAGAGCAGAAGGCCCGCCACGATGTGCAACTTGAAGGTCATGGGGACGTCAAGCATGAGTTCGGGCTTCGGACTGAACGTGAAGATCGAGCGGAACCACGGGCTGATCGTCTCGCGGTAGTTGTACCCTCCGTGTCCACCGAAGATCTGTGAGCTGACCGTGGCAATCGTTCCCAGGGCGATGGGAATCGTCAGAAGAATATAAGTGACGATGTCGTTGCGGGTTGTAGCCAACCGGACGGACTTGACGACGAAGCGCCGATAGATCAGCCCCACAAGTCCAACTATCGTCATGAGGGCCGCGATGGAACCGAGTACGGTCGCCCCAAGATGGTACATGTGCTGAGAGACGCCGAAGGTCTCGGTCCATGAGGCGGGTACGGCCAAGCCAACAACGTGTCCTCCGGCAACGCACAGGATGCCGATGTGGAACAAGGGTGAGGACCACCGCAAGATGGCCTTCTCGTTCCATTCCGAGGAACGGCTCGTCCATCCATATTGGTCGCTGCGGTAGCGCCAGATGAGGCCCGCCACGAGCAGGACGAACGACACGTATGGAAGTGCGACCCATAGAAGGGTGTCGAGAACGGTCATGATTACCGCCTTTCCTGCGACGTCGGGAAAGGGGTGGCGTTGAGATCGCCGATGCCCACGAGTTCCGTGGGCGGCCCCTGGCTGATAAGTGTTCGATAGCCTTCGATCACTTCCGGGCTAGGCTCGGGAAGAGTGAGAACGAGTGCGTTGAGAAGATGGGCGTAAGGCGAATCGGCACTGCGCAAAGCCGTGCGGAGCACTTCGATTCCCTCCTGATTTGCCCCGAGCAGGTCTTCGCCGACGCCGGATTCGTCAAGGGCACAGAATTCGAGCACGACGGGCAGATGATCGGGAAGTTCTTTGCGAGCCGGCTCGAAGCCTGCACGGGCCATGATCTCCTTGAATGCCAGGATCGCTTGGCCGCGCCCTCGTGTGTCGCCCTGCGAATAGTAGGTCAACGACAAAGCGCAGCGCCTGCGCTGGTCGAAAGTTTCGACGTAGAGGACCTGAAGTGCGCGCAGCCCCATCTGTTCTGCCTGCCCGCAGAAAGCCTCTAATTCTTCGGCCACTTCGGCTGGCAGAATGTGTAGTTCTGCCCTGATTGCGGCGATCTCGCTCTCAATGGCCTCATCGGGGTAGTCCAACAGCAGCGAGCACGCCATGCGGATGATCCGAGCCTGCTCGGCATCGACCCCTATGCGACGATTACTTGGAATCCTTGGGATCCCAACAAATGTACTCATCGCAAAACCTCGAGGGGGAGCATGCGGCGTCCGTCCGAACGGGTGGGATTTATGCCTGGCCCAACGCCATGGAATGCTTCGACGTCGTAGGAGACCGGGCAACCCTCGAGCTCGGAAATTCCGCGGGGAAGCTCCGGGCTCGCCGTCGGGATGACGTACCTTTCGTCGTACTTGGCGATGGCTAGAAGCCTGTACATCTTCTTGATGGTCGCCCCGTCCATTCCCACCGATGCGGCGATGCTCTCGTTGCCTTCGCGGCCCATGAACACGTCACGCATATAAGAGCGCATGGCCGCCAGACGCCTAAGCGACAGCTCGACGGGGGCGGTGTCGCCTGCGGTGAAGAGCCCCGCGAGATACTCCATCGGTATGCGCATCTGCGAGATCGCCGATAGCAACACCCTGTGATCTTCGCCGTCGTTGCCCGAGGCGGTGACGGCGTCGACGACGGGGCTCAGCGGCGGAACGTACCAGACCATGGGGAGCGTACGAAACTCGGGATGGAGGGGAAGGGCCACGCCGTAAGTGGAGATGAGGTCCCAAATGGGCGATTCCTGGGCGGCGGTGATCCACGAATGCGGCACGCCGTTCATGTGCGCTTGTGCGACGACTTCGGGATCGTGAGGATCGAGCAGGATCTCCTTCTGCGCCGGGAAAAGATCGCGTTCGTTTTCCTGTGAAGCCGCCCATGTGACGCGATCGGCGTCGTAGAGAATGACTCCAAGATAGCGCAAGCGGCCAACGCACGTTTCCGAGCACACCGTTGGCTGACCCGCTTCTAGACGCGGATAGCACAGGGTGCACTTTTCCGCTTTCCCGGAATTGTGGTTGAAGTAGACCTTCTTGTACGGGCAGGCCGAGACGCACATGCGCCATCCTCGGCAGGCATCCTGATCGACCAGCACGATGCCGTCTTCCGTCCGCTTGTACATCGCGCCTGAGGGGCAGGCCGAGACGCAGGCCGGGTTAAGGCAGTGCTCGCAGATACGCGGCAGGTAGAACATGAAGGAATCTTCGATGTTCTTCGCCACCGAGAGGTTCATCTGCTTGAGCATCGGATCCGAATCCATCGTCTCCATGGAGCCGCCCAGGTCGTCGTCCCAGTTCGGACCCCACTTGATGGTGTCGATGTTGTCGCCAGTGATGCGCGATTTGGCGCGGGCCACCGGAATGTTCGCTGAACCCGCGGGGGCGGAAAGCAGCTTGTCGTACTCGTAGGTCCACGGCTCGTAGTAGTCGTCCATGTCCGGCAGAGCCGGGTTTGAGAAGATCTTCGCCAGGCTGGCCAGACGGCCGCCCTGACGCAGCTGAAGCTTGCCCGATTTGGTCCTGCGCCAGCCGCCCTTCCAGGTCTCCTGGTCTTCCCAGGTGCGCGGATAGCCCACGCCGGGCCGCGTTTCGACGTTGTTGAACCACATATACTCGGTGCCTTCGCGGTTGGTCCACGCCTGCTTGCAGGTCACCGAGCACGTGTGGCACCCGATGCACTTGTCGAGGTTCATGACCATAGCTATTTGCGCCATGACCTTCATCAGAACTGCACCTCCTGGCTGCGACGTCGGATCATCGTGACCTCGTCACGCTGATTTCCCGTCGGCCCATAGTAGTTGAACGCGTAGGAAAGTTGAGCGTACCCGCCGATGAGATGGGTCGGTTTGAGCAGGATCCGCGTCAGCGAGTTATGGGTTCCGCCGCGCCTGCCCGAGCGTTCGTTCAGCGGCGTGTTCATGGTTCGCTCCTGGGCGTGGTGCATGAACACCGTGCCTTCGGGCATTCGGTGGGAGACCACGGCTCTGGCCGAAACGATGCCGTTGCGGTTATATGCCTCGACCCACTCATTGTCCTTGACGCCGATCTTCTCGGCGTCCTGGGGGCTCATCCAAATGGTTTGGCCTCCACGCCCCAGCGTCAACATGTGCGGATTATCGAAGTACTGGGAGTGGATCGCCCACTTGTTGTGGGGGGTGAGGTAGCGCACCGCCACTTCGGCCGCGCCTTCCTGGGACACTCCCACGCTGCCGAGTTCGACGTCGCCGTACAGGTGATGCAGATCTAGAGGAGGCCGGAAGATCGGCAGAGTTTCCCCGAGTTCTTGCATCCAATCGTGGTCGATGTAGAACTGTGGACGCCCTGTCAGGGTGTGCCAGGGCTTGTGTCGTTCGACGTTCTGAACGAAGGCGCTGTATCTGCGTCCTCCATGCTCGGAGCCGGACCATTCGGGGGAGGTGATGACGCTTCGAGGCTGGATCCGGGTGTCATCGAAGCTGATCCTGCGCTCCTCGTCGCCGAGCGCCATATCCGCCATCTCGGTTCCGGTTCGGGCTTCCAGACGCTTGAATCCCTGGTAGGCCAGACGCCCGTTGGTTGTGCCTGACAGGCGCAAGACGGCGTCGGCGGCCTTGATGTCGGTGTCGATGAGCGGGCGCCCTGCCCCCGGCCCGTAGCTATCCGGGGCGGTTCCTCCCAACCTGCCGAGGTAATCGACCTCTTTGTCGGGAGTCAGCATGAGCCCCTTGATCGGCATGCCCACCTTTTCGACGATGGGACCCAGGGTGTCGTACTTGTGCCCGATTTGTGTGTAATCGCGTTCGATACCGACAATCTTCGGCATCGTAACCCCGGGGATCCATGGATTTTCGGGCGAAACCATCCCCGCGGGAGTGGCAAGTTCGTCGGGGGTGTCATGGCTAAGCGGCGCTGCCAACGCGTCGATCTGCGTTCCTAGATGCTTGGCAGCCATGCCAGAGACGAGGTAGGCGAGAGTCTGGAAGGTCTCGAAATCGGTTCGGGCTTCCCACGGCGGGTTGACCGCCGCGTTGAACGAATGCATGAACGGGTGCATATCCGTCGATGACAGATCGTGTTTCTCGTACCACGTTGCCGCGGGAAGGACGACGTCGGAGTGCAAAGTCGTCGAAGTGTTGCGGAAATCGGCGGTCCACATAAGGTCGAGTTTGCCGTTGACGGCCTCTCGCCAGGTCATCGAGGCCGGGCGTCGCGAACCTTCGAGTTCTACGGCATTGACGTCGTTGTTGGCGCCAATGAGGTGGCGAAGGAAGAATTCGGTTCCCTTAGCGGATGAGCCCAGCAGATTGGTGCGCCAATTGGCGAGGATGCGCGGTACGTTCTCGGCGGCGTCGGGATCCTCAACGGCAAAGCGGAGGCGGCCTTCGCGCAGCTCGCGCGAAACGTACTCCCCGGGGGCCAGCCCGGCCTCTTTTGCTTCCCGGCCCAGAACGAGTGGGGACTTGTTGAATGTCGGGTAACTTGGCATCCAGCCGCGCTGGGCGGACTCAACCAGGCAATCGGCCGTGGTTTTGTCATTTAGTGTGCCGGCTGCGGTCGGGCTCGTCATGAGCTTGACCTGCGCACCGTCGTAACGCCACTGGCTGGTGGAGATGTAATACCACCCTGTGGCGATCATCTGCCGCGCGGGGCGCTGCCAATCCAAGGCAAAGGCGTAATTTGCCCAGCCGGTGATGGGGCGAACCTTCTCCTGTCCAACGTAATGGGCCCAACCACCGCCGTTGACACCCTGGGTTCCGCACATTGTCGTCAGTGCGAGGAAGGTGCGGTAAATGGTGTCGGAATGGAAGTAGTGGTTGGTTCCCGCGCCCATGAGGATCATTGAACGCCCACCGGATTCGAGTGCGTTGAGGGCGAACTCCCGGCCGATCTTGATGGCTGCGCCCGCGGCGACGCCGGTGAGTTCCTCCTGCCAGGCCGGCGTGCCGGGGGCCGTCGAATCGTCGTAGCCAGCCGGCCATTGGCCGGGCAAGCCTTCCCGTCCCACGCCGTACTGGGCGAGCAGCAGGTCGAAAACCGTCGTGACCAAGCGGCCTTTGACTCTGCGGGCAGGAACTCCGCGATACATGACACCGGCGCCGATCGATCCCTGGCCTTCTGCGGCAGGAAGGTCGAATCGCGGCATGGCCACGAGGGCCGGCTCCCACGAGTCGGTTTCCATGATCGACAGGACAGGCTCTACGCCGTCAAGTTTGAGATTCCAGTGACCGGCGCCTTCCTCGCCAAAGTGGTCGGCCAGTGTGCCCCCCGGATCCTTGAGGGTGCCGTCGGCCTCCATGACGAGTGGGCGGAATTCGTTATGCTCGGTGCGCGCGGTGGTTCCGGCAGGCGCGAGGTTCGCGGTGTAGAACTTGCCTGGAAGGTAGGTTTCCATGTGCGAGGGGCTCGCGTCGATCGCGTGGTCGAGCTGGATGATGAACGGGCTGTCGGAGTAGTGCTTCATGTAGTCGATGAAGTACTGCTCGCGCCGGGCCAGGAAGAACTCTTTAAGAATGACGTGCCCCATGGCGATGGCAAGTGCGGCGTCGGTTCCGGGCTGAACCCTTAACCAGTCGTCAGCGAATTTCGTGTTGTCGGCGAAATCGGGGGAAACCACCACTACTTTTTGGCCGTGGTACCGGGCCTCGGCCATGAAGTGGGCATCGGGCGTGCGCGTGAGTGGTACATTCGATCCCCACATGATGAGGTACTGCGAATTGAACCAGTCGCCGGATTCGGGGACGTCCGTCTGGTCGCCGAATATCTGCGGACTTGCCGGAGGAAGGTCCGCATACCAGTCGTAGAAGGAGAGCATGGTCGCGCCGATGAGCTCGTGGAATCGCGAGCCTGCCGCGTAGGAGATCATCGACATCGCGGGGATGACAGAGAAGCCGGCTATCCGGTCCGGGCCGAATTCTTTGATCGTGTGGACGTATGAGGCGGCTACGATCTCCATCGCCTCTTCCCACGTCGTGCGCACCATGCCGCCTGTTCCGCGAGCGGATTTGTAGGCTTTGGCCTTGACGGCGTCGCCGACGACGTCGCCCCACGCCAAAACGGGGTCGCCCAGGCGGTCTTTAGCCTCGCGGTACATGTCCAGCAGCACTCCGCGGACGTAGGGATACTTGATGCGCGTGGGCGAGTATTCGTACCAGGAGAATGCGGCGCCGCGGGGGCACCCGCGCGGCTCGTACTCGGGCATGTCGGGGCCGGTGGTCGGGTAATCGGTCTGCTGGGACTCCCACGTGATGATCCCGTCTTTGACGTAGATCTTCCATGAGCACGATCCCGTGCAGTTGACGCCGTGCGTTGACCGAACCACCTTGTCGTAGCTCCATCGCTGACGGTAGAAGGAATCGGCCTGGCGCCCGCCTTCGAGGAAGAGCTGATGTGCGTCGCCGCTGGCGTGGCCGCGCCTAAGCCACGAGCCCATCTTCAGGAGGGGGGAGCCAAGTGTCTCTTTAGATGTCATGGAAATCTCCGATCAGCCGGGGAAAGGCGCGCCCGGGCGGGCGTAGCGGACCCAGC
>CAUSGP010000112.1:0-7395 GCA_963531075.1 uncultured Actinomycetaceae bacterium
AGTGTGCTCTTCCGATACAAGCCACACCTCGAGGCTCACGCCGGCAACCCGCGAAGGCCAAGATCGCCGCGTCACTCCGAACGATCGACAATTCCTTCGTCGATAACGGGTCTAGCGCTCTCATCGCCCGCACAGCCACAGTTTCCTCCGCAGCCGCAGCCCCCATGCCCTCCGCAGCCGCAGCCGGATGTTCCTTCGACGGCGGGGACGGCCGGATCTGTTGTGCCGGCCGAATTGGCGGGGACGGCCGGGTTGGCAGAGGCGCCCGCGGGGGCATTCGCAGAGTAACCGCGAACGATGCCGGCCGCTGCGAGGGCGGCATCAACGGCTGTGTCACCGCATCCGCAATGAGAGTGGTTTGTGTTGCTCATGTGTTACAGGTTAATGCTCCTCGCCAATCTTAGGCACATCGAAACCGAGTTTGATTCGGGTATCGCCGCCACCGGCCTCGAGATCTTCGGAGATCGAAGCGATCGAACGCCAATGGAAATTAAGCACCAACATAAAGCGACCCGCATCAGGGGCAAGGGTTCACTCTGAGCAGAAGTCGAAGGCCCCTGTCACCATTCGGGAACCACTAGTGGCGATTGGGCAAAGGACCGACGGTCAAAAGTAGATCGGGTTTGAATTTGATGGATGAGGCACTTGCAGGCACCGACGTAGGGAGTTTCGAGTGAGCAGACAGCGGAGCAGTTGACTTTGAGCCGGCGGACGTCAAGCTGACGAGAGCCACCGGCGTTTCGCCTTCCCAGGCCACAGCAACGCCACCGTCTACGGGGCCGCAGCCCTCCGTCGCGATGCAATCGCCCGTCGCGGCGTCGACGTTCGTCGCCGAATCAACGCCTGCCGCAACGCCGTCCGTCAGGGCATCACGTTCCACCGAGCCGCTTACATTCACTCGATCCGCATTCTTTTTAGGTACGGGTACACGCGCGGGGATGAAACGGCCCATTCGTAGATCGCAGGCCTCCTGCGCATCGACTTCGACCGCCGGAAACATGACGCGGCAAAGCTCCGCAAGCGAGACGATCCAAATCGTTCCGCTCTCCTCAACCGCATCGGCAAGGTCTCGAACGGTCGTCGCTTCCTTCAGCCGCCACATGCCAACCCTCGTGCGCCTGAGTGAGGTCAGATGCGCCCCGAATCCGAGGGCCTGCCCCAGGTCGCGAGCCAATGCGCGAATATACGTCCCCGCCCCGCATATAACGCGCACATCGAGATCGACGACGGCCGTCCCGTCGACCTGCCCACAACGAGGATCGCCGACGGCCTCGAACGCCTCAACGCGAACTCGCCGAGCGTCAAGGGCCACATCGTGCCCTTCGCGAACCAAATCGTAGGCTCTACGGCCTGCGACTTTCAGTGCGCTGACGGAGCTTGGAACTTGATCCACGTCGCCGGTCAACGCACTCATGCAGCGCGAGAGTTCACCCCGATCAAGGCTCGCCGCTCCCCTCTTGCGCACCTGCTCGCCGTCGGCGTCTTCGGTAGACGTTTCGATTCCGAAGCGAATAGTCGCCTCGTACTCTTTGTCGGCACCCGTGATGTACCTGAGGAGCTTCGTAACTCTGCCGATTCCCACGCACAGCACACCCGTGGCCATCGGATCAAGCGTGCCGGCATGCCCCACTTTCTTCGTTCCAGACAATCGCCGAATGGCGCCGACGACGTCGTGACTTGTGATGCCGGAATCCTTATCGACGACGACGAGCCCATCGCCTGGAAAACTTCCGCGAGGAATCTCGCCCCACGGCATGGCTCGCCGCCGATTCGGCACAGTCTCAGGCTTCACCGGCATCCGTCTCCGCTTCATGCGGCTTCTTGTACGGATCGGCGTCTCCCGCAGGCACCGCGCCCTCGGCCGCTTTGGCGATCTGGGCGTCTTTGTGACGGGCAGCCGTCAGGGCGTCTTCCAGGGATCGAGCCGTTTCGGGAAGCTCATCGGCCACGAATTCAATTGTCGGAGTCAATCGCAGGCCCAGTTCGCGCCCAACCTGAGAGCGGATGTTGCCCTTGGCCGCCATCAACGCACGTCCCGCATCGCGGAGCTTCTTCTTATCCCCGTAAACCGTGTAGAAGACGGTCGCATGTTGAAGGTCTCCGGTGACACGAACCTGCGTCACGGTGACGAGTTCCAGGCGGGGATCTTTGAGCCGATTGATCACGAAGGAAGCCACAACCTGGTGAATGCGCTCGGCAACTTTATTGGCGCGCGGATTTGGCATCCGGCCCTCCTTTCCGAAGACGGGCCTCACGGCCCGTCTTCACGCGCATATCAGTCGCGCGGCTTTTCCTGCATCTCAAAGGTTTCGATGAGGTCGCCTTCACGGATGTCGCGGTACCCCAGGGTGATGCCGCACTCGTATCCCTCACGCACTTCGGTGACATCGTCTTTTTCGCGGCGTAGCGAGACAATCTCCAGATCCGGGGCCACCACGACTCCGTCCCGGACCAAACGCGCTTTGGCTCCGCGTCTGATGCTCCCCGAGCGCACGATCGATCCAGCGATGTTCCCAAATTTCCCGGATCGGAACACCTGGCGAATCTCGGCCGTCGCCAACTGGACCTCCTCGAAGATCGGCTTGAGCATGCCCTTGAGGGCCGCCTCAACGTCTTCGATGGCGGAGTAGATGACCGAGTAGAACTTCATGTCCACGCCCTCGCGATCGGCCAGCTCCTGGACACGCTCGGCAGGGCGAACATTGAATCCGATGATGATCGCGTTGTCGACCGTTGCAAGGTTGACGTCGTTCTGAGTGATCGCACCCACGCCGCGATGGATGATCTGCAACGCGACCTCGTCGCCGACCTCCAGTTCCAAAAGCGAGCTTTCGAGGGCTTCGACGGAACCGGATGCGTCTCCCTTGATGATGAGGTTAAGCGTCTGAACCGTGCCCTGCTTGAGTGCGTCATTGAGGTTCTCTAGCGAGATCCGCTTGCGACGCCTGGCCAAAGTGGCTGCGCGCTGGGCAGCCTCGCGCTTGTCGGCGATCTGTCGGGCCGTGCGATCGTCGGGGGCGACAAGGAAGGAATCTCCAGCCGCCGGTACGTTCGACATTCCGAGGATCTGCACGGGACGCGAAGGCCCGGCCTCTTCCACGGCTGTTCCTTCTTCGTCGAACATCGCCCTGACGCGACCGTGCGCGGTGCCGACGACGAGCGAATCGCCGATGCGAAGCGTGCCCGTTTGGACGAGCGCCGTGACGACGGCTCCGCGCCCCTGGTCGAGTTTCGCTTCGATCGCGACACCGCGAGCATCGCGGTTGGGGTTGGCTCGAAGATCGAGATCGGCGTCGGCCGTGTAGAGGATGGCTTCGAGCAGATCGTCGATGCCTGTGCGCAATTTCGCTGAAATGTCGACGAACATGGTGTCGCCGCCGTACTCTTCCGTCACGATTCCGTACTCAGTCAGCTGACCGCGGATCCGTTCGGGGTTGGCGCCTTCGACGTCGACCTTGTTGACAGCGACGATGATCTTGACGCCGGCCGCCTGTGCGTGGTTGACGGCTTCGATCGTCTGGGGCATGACGCCGTCATCGGCCGCGACGACGAGCACCGCAATGTCCGTAACGTCGGCGCCTCGCGCGCGCATCTGCGTGAACGCTTCGTGACCGGGCGTGTCGATGAAGGTTATCGCCCTGTTCTCGCCTTCGTAGTCGAGATGCACCTGGTATGCGCCGATGTGCTGGGTGATGCCGCCGTGCTCGGTGTCGATGACGTGAGTCGAGCGGATCGCATCCAGGAGCTTCGTCTTGCCGTGGTCCACGTGTCCCATGACGGTGACGACGGGCGGGCGGGGGACCAGATTCTCCTCGTCCTCTTCTTTCTCTTCCGCCTCGAGATCGATGTCGAAGGCTTCGAGGATCTCGCGATCCTCGTCCTCGGGCGAAAGGATTTGAACGTCGTAGCCCAACTCCGCACCGAGCAGTGTGAAAGTGTCCTCGTCCAACGACTGGTTGGCTGTAGCCATCTCGCCCATTCTGAACAGAACGGCAATGAGAGCCGCGGAGCTCGCCCCGATGCGCTCGGCGAAATCGGCGAGCGAAGCGCCGGCGCGCACGCGGACGACCGTGGACCCGTCACCGCGGGGCACCTCAATGCCCGCGACCATAGGTGAGGACTGTGCCTCGAACTCCTCGCGCTTGGCCCTTCTCGACTTGCGGCCTCGCGACGGGCGGCCGCCCTGACGGCCGAACGCGCCTGCCGTCGAGCCTCCGCGCGACTTTCCTCCCGAACGAGTGAAACCGCCACCGCGATTTCCAGGGCCTCCCTGGCCACCGCGGCCGGGACCTCCCGAACGTCCCCTGCCGCCGGAAGAAGGGCGCCCCGCAGGCTGGGTCGCCGACCTATCGGGCATCATGCTGGGGTTGGGCCGGGGTGCGCCCGAACGTTGACGAGGGGCGCTCGGCCGCGGGCCGGGCTTGCCCTGCTGACGTTGGTTTCCTCCGCCGGGGCGAGGCATCCCCTGAGCCGGAGCGAAGGGGTTGTTGCCCGGACGCGGAGCCTGAGGCTTCGGCCCACCCGAGCGCTTCTTCTTCGGATTCGAAGGCTTGGGGGCCTTCGGCTTGTCGGCGGCAGGTTTCGGGGCGGACGGCTTGGGCGCAGATGGCTTGGGCGCATCCGGTTTAGCCGCACTTCCTTCGGCATTCGCGCCGGCGCGCTCACGCGGTTTCTCGGATGGCCCCGCGGCGGACTTCGTCTTCACGGAAGAGGCCGGACCAGGTTTTGGTCCGGGTGTAGGAACCGCTCCAGAGCGAGGTTGAGAAGTCGACTGCGCCGCGGGCGAATCGAGTTCCGTTGCCGGCTTGGCGCCCTTTGCCTCGTTGTCGGTCTCGGATTTTTGGGTTGTGGCTGATCCGCGAGATTCTTTCGTTCGAGATTCTTTCGTTCCCGAGGATTCCTTAGCGGCGCCTTTCCCTTTTTCTTCCTTGCTTCGAGCCTGGGCGCTCTTGTCATCCGCTTGAAGCGACGAATCATTCGCTTTGGATGATGAAGCTTGTTTTTTGGTGGATTTTTTCTTCTTTTCGATAAGCTCCGGATGAGCTTCGACGTATTCGTGTGCTTTGCGCACGACGGGCGCCTCGATCGTAGACGAGGCGGATTTGACGAATTCGCCGCTTTCCTTGAGCACCTCGAGCAGCTTCTTGCTCGTTATGCCCAGTTCCTTGGCGAGTTCATGGACGCGGACCTTGGCCACAGTTCTCCTTTGTACGGGGCCAGTGTCGCGCACGGGCCCACTAGTGCTGGCAGCTCATCGCTGGGTACTCATCGGGTGCCCATCGGGTCTCTACCCGCTTTCTTATCTCGACTCTCAGGCGGTGTTCCGCCCGACGATTGAAACAGCTCCTCCACCGCCCCCGTGTCGAGGGGCGCGGCTTTGAGAGCGCGCTCGAAGGCCCGCGAACGCAAAGCACGCTCAAGGCACGCGGGAGCTCGATGCACCCACGCTCCACGGCCTTGCATCGTTGCCCGCGCATCCACGACAACCGCGGATTCGCGCCGCACCACGCGGACCATTTCCAAGCGGCTATCCTTGATCTTGCACCCAATGCAGGTGCGAGGGCGAGGTGTCACCGCTCTCTCCCTCCCTCAAGAATGCCATTGAGCATTTTAGCGCTTTTACGCCGAAGATGCCTCCACGGGAGCGAGCGGAAAGGGAGCGCTCACTCACATTCAGTAATCGATATTCTCGGCATCTTTGCGGATGTCGTTCGATTCCTTCCGGATGTCGATCGACCAGCCGGTCAATTTGGCGGCGAGCCGCACATTCTGCGCCTCTTTGCCGATTGCCAAAGACGTTTGCCCGTCGGGAACAATTGCTCTGGCCTGGCGCTGGTCCCTGCTGAGAATGTCGACGCGAATGACTTTGGCCGGAGACAATGCCGCAGCGATGAACAGCGCGGGATCGTCGTCGTAATCGACGATGTCGATCTTCTCGCCGCCGAGCTCCGTTGTCACCGTGCGCACGCGCTGGCCATTGTGCCCTATGCAAGCACCTTTGGCATTGACGTCGTCAAGCTCCGACCATACAGCGACTTTCGACCGGTGCCCGGCCTCTCGCGCGAGCGCGACGATCTCCACGGTCCCGTCCTGGATTTCCGGCACCTCCATTTCGAAAAGCTTGCGGGCGAAATCGGGGTGCGTCCGCGACAGTCTCACGGATGCTCCACGCGCGCTCGTGGTAACTTCCAGAACCAGGGCGCGGATGTGGTCGCCGTGGCGGAATCTCTCCGTCGGCACCTGTTCCTCAACGCGCAGGATCGCCTCGTGTTCGCCGACGTCGACGAGCACGTCTTTGCTGTCGGCTCGCGGATTCTGTTGGACGACGCCGGAGACGCTCTCTCCCTGCTTGCCCTTGAACGATCCGAGGACCCTGTCGGACTCGGCGTCGCGCAAACGCTGAGCGATGATCGAGCGCGCCGTCGATGTGGCGATTCGCCCGAAATCCCCCGGGGTATCGTCAAATTCGCCTATGACCTCGCCCTCTTCATCTACTTCTGGAGCGTAGACGGTGACTTTGCCGGTTGTTCGATTCAGTTCGACTCGGGCGCCGCGTACGGCCCCGGGAACGCGTTGATAGGCGTGAAGCAACGCGTCCTCGATCGCACCCACGATCACGTCGACGCTGATGCCGAGCTCGCTCTCGACGATGCGGAGCTCGTTCATTTGGATGTCCATCAGTCTTCTTCCTCCTCGATCGGGGCCTGCGCAGCCCGGTTCATGTCGATCTTGACGCGACCGGAAACGACCTCGGCCATGGGCACGCTGCGTTGACCGCCTTCAACTTGGACCTTCAACGTATCGCCGTTGACGCTCACGAGGCGACCGGAAACGCTCCTTCCGCCTACTACCTGCAGCTCCACGAGACGTCCTTGAGCACGGGAAAAATGACGGGGGTCGCGCAACGACCGCTCGGCTCCTGGAGTCGAAACTTCCAGGGTGTACGCTCCTTGAACCAGGTCGACATCATCCAGCCGTTCCGAAATGCTGCGCGAGACCTCCGTCAGGCGATCGGAATCGACACCGCCTGGCCCTGATGGAAGGTCTACGACGACTTTAACGACAAGATTCTTGCCTCCTCTGCCAATTTTCACCCCCTCGAGGAAAAGCGCGTGCGAGGCGACAACTTCTTTAAGCGCTGCGGATACTCCTTCGGCCATCTCCGCGTTCGCAGAGCGTTCATGCCCTGAATGGTGCGGTTTGCGGGAGTCGTGACGCCCGCCGGGACGTGTTCTACGTGACGCTGCCATGCCTCTAGCCTACAGAGTCACAGGCATGGAGCGAGTGAGATTGGCGACCGGGCCCGTGGCAAAATTGGTCTATGGCATCTCGTCGCTTCTTTTTCGGCCTGTCCGCCCTTGCCGTGGCGCTGATGGTTCTGGCCTTCGTTTTCGC
>CAUSGP010000113.1:0-7353 GCA_963531075.1 uncultured Actinomycetaceae bacterium
TGGTGGCTGCCAGCAGTTTTCGACATTCCCTGGCCTCTTGCGGCTTCGACTATGTTCCGATCGACGCCGGAAAAGCCGACGACGGCGTTGCGCAGGATTGGCAGGGCCGCATAAAATGTCACGACTACGACCGCAGGAAGGACGCCGAAGCCCACTGGCGCGATAAGCAAACCAATAAAGGCAAACGACGGTATTGTCAATCCTATAGCGGAGAAATTATTTGACAGGGATGTAAACAGATTACTCCGATAGCTCAGGGCAGCAACGACCGTTCCAATGACAGTCGCCAGCAACAAACACTGCGTGACTAGTGAAAGATGCTGCCAGGACGCGAAGAGTATCTGGTCCCTTCTTTCTAAGATAAAATTAACCACTGGATATTCTCACTCCCCGGGTAGTGGCACGACTTTTTGGGGATTTTCTCGTACGTTGTTACATCATTCCGCATTTCCTCTCTTAGGTCAAGGGGGACCATTTCTCTTGACAAATTTTTAATAATAAAGTAAATAACTGCTTAAATCCTTGTAAAACAACGGCCATGCCCGAACGGTTCTGCTTTGAGAATCACGTTTTTTGCTTTTGTGGCCTATTGTGTGTATGTGCATTTGAAGACGTTGACGTTGCGAGGGTTCAAGTCCTTCGCGACGGCCACCACCTTGACCTTCGAACCGGGTATCAATTGCGTCGTTGGCCCCAACGGTTCGGGCAAGTCCAATGTAGTGGACGCCCTGGCTTGGGTCATGGGGGAACAGGGCGCGAAGAATCTCCGCGGCGGCAATATGGCCGATGTCATCTTCGCCGGCACGTCGAAACGCCCTGCTCTCGGCCGAGCGGAAGTTTCGCTGACTATCGACAATTCCGACGGTGCCCTGCCGATCGACTACACGGAGGTGACGATCTCGCGCACTCTCTTTCGCAGCGGAGGATCGGAGTACGCGATCAACGGCACGTCCTGCAGGTTGCTCGATATTCAGGAGCTGCTGTCAGATACGGGCATGGGACGTGAAATGCACGTCATCATCGGGCAGGGCAAACTCGACGAGGTGCTTAAGGCCAGTGCCGAGGATCGCAGGGGCTTCATTGAGGAGGCAGCCGGAGTTCTCAAGCATAGACGTCGAAAGGAAAAAGCCCTCCGAAAGCTTGAGTCGATGAGCGGTTCTTTCGCCAGAATCGAAGATCTCTCGGCTGAATTGCGCAGACAGCTCGGCCCGCTGGCTCGGCAGGCCGAAGCGGCTCGCAAAGCGCAAGTTATGCAGGCTGAAGTCCGCGATTCCAAGGCGCGGCTGCTGGCCGACGACCTAGCCCAACAGGAGGCCCGGGTCCAAGCTCATCACGTGGACGAATCAAAGTTAACGGAGCGTCGGATGGCCGCAGGGCGACGGGTCGGCGAGATTCGTGAGCAGCTTTCACAGTTGGAAGATGAAGCCTCTGTCGCCAACCCCGAGCTTGCCTCGCTGATCGGCCGATGGGAGAGAGCGGCATCCCTGGAGGAGCGTTTTCGATCCTTGGGCCAGCTAGCACTTGAAAGGCAACGCTCGCTGACTGCCGTGACGAAGCCCTTTCACGGCGAGAAGCCCGAGGACATCGTTTCTAAAGCGAAAAGAGCACGCACCGAAGAAGAAGAGCTGAGACAACGGGTCGAAAGCGCTCAGGATGCTCTCACCTCGGCAATAGCCGAGAGGGAGAAGGCAGAGGGGGTCGAGCGCCGTGCCGAGCGAGAGCATGTCGATCTTGCCCGGGCGGCGGCCGACAGGCGCGAGGAAGAAGTTCGGCTGGCCGGCAGGATTTCAGCGGTCGCCGGGCGGGTGGAGGCTTTGGAGGCCGAAAGGGAAAGGTTGAGCGCGAGCTTGGAGGCCGCTAAAGGCCGCGCTGAAGAGGCGACGGCGAAGGTGGCTCAGCTAGAGCAAGACATCGTGGCCAATGCAGATAGAGAGGATCCGCTGGCGGTCGAACACGGAGCGAGCTCGGCGGAGGTGAATGCTGCGCGCACGGCTCTTGAGGAGGCGCGCAGCCGTTTGCTCGATGAGCGTGCGCGCCTGGCATCCTGGCAGGCCAAGGCCGAGACGCTCAAGCAGTCACTGGCGCCGGAGGATGCCACGGCATGGGCGTGGCAGAATTGCGCGGGAATCGCCGGACTCGTGCGTGATGGCATCGCGGTGGACGCCGGATGGGAATCGGCCGTCGAATCTGCTCTTGCGGGAGTCGCTTCGGGCGTGGTTGTGGACGGCCGTGATGCGGCCATTGACGTACTGCGATCGGTTCGCGAGGCCGATGCGGGGCGTCTTGACATCGTCTACGCGTGCCTGGACGCCGGCGCGACCGAGGATATTCGAACCGGCCGCGAGACTGAAGGCGTACAAACCGGCGGTGAGACCGAAGACGCTCGAACCAGTCGTGAGACCAAAGAGGATGCTTCGGCGAGAACCGGTCGCCTGCGAGAGCTGAAAATGGTGCGTCTGTGCGACGTATATGAAGGAACTGCCCGAGACGGCGAGGGCGGGGGTGCGGCCCGAGGCGGCGAAGCGAGTGGGGAAAGGCCCAATCGCGAAGCAAGTGATTTGGCCGCCGGTGGCGCTGGGCACGGTCAAGAAGCCCGAGATAGCGCGATTACTGACGCGAGAAAACGCGTCAGCGTGACTATCGCGAGCCTTGGGCTTGGGGCGGATCGCGCGGTTCCCGCAGCCGACGTCGTCCGGGCGAATATTTCGATAGCCGGGGCGATTGCGGCGGTTCTAGCCGACTATGCTCTGGCTGCGGACCTGGCTACGGCCAGCATCCTGCTCGAAGCCGGGGTACCGGCGGTTGCAACGCTTGCCGGAGACGTCATTGATAGGCGATGTGCTCAAGGCGGCGAGGTTTCGCGGGCCTCGGTTCTGGCGCGTCAGAGGGCTTTCGATGAAGCTGTGCGTGAAGCCGAGCAAGCCCGCGGAGCAGGTCAAGCCGCCGAAGATGAGGTTCGCTCATGCGCCGAGCGACTCGAACGTGCGCGTTCCGAGCACGAGAGAACCGGTTCGGAGCTTGCGGCTCGCGATTCGCGAATCGCTGCAGTCACCGCCCAATTGGGAGTGTTGCGCCAATCTCTTTCGTCCGCACGCGGGGAGGTCGAGTCGAATACTTCGCGTCTAGCGGCGCTCGATGCCGAGCTTCGTGACAAACGCGAGGAACGCGAATCGCTTTTGGCGCGACGTGACGCGGCCGTTGCCGCTCCCGATGATCTGGCGGAGCGGGCGGAACGGGCTGCACAAGCCCGGCAGGCGGCGCATGAGCACACGCGCGAATGCCGGCAGGGCGAAACGGATGCGCGCCTTGCTCTGCGTACGAGCGAGGAGCGCTTGCGCGCGGTGGCCGGACGTGCGGACGCTTTGATGAAGAGTGCGCAAGCGCTTGCGGAAAGAATCGAACGGGAGGAGCGCCAGGCCCGGCACCGTGAGGAGGCTGCTCGCCTAGCGGGCCGAGTGGGGCAGTGGGCCTCGCGGGCTCTAGCAATTGCCGAACGGGTCAAGAATTCGGTTGAACGACGCCGAAAAATCGCCGAAGAAGCTCGCGAAGCCCGCAACTCTGCGCTCAGTGCGGCCCGAAAGGAACCTGATGAGGCGAGTAACGCTTTGCGTGAATTGGAGGATGCATCTCACCGTCAGGAGCTGCTTCGCGCGGAAATCCAGATGAAATACGAGCAGCTGGCGGCGAAATCCCTCGATGAGCTCGGGGTAGAGGCCACCGTTCTCGTCGAAGAATTCGGCCCCCATCGTCCCGTGCCGCTTGGGGACGGGACGCAAGTTCCCTATGTGCGGGAAGAACAGGAAAAGCGCCTGTCTAAAGCGCAAGCTGGGATGTCTCGCCTGGGAAAGATCAATCCCTTGGCGCTCGAAGAACATGCCGCGCTCGAAGAGAGACAAAAGTACCTGGCCGGGCAATTAGCCGATCTTAAACGTTCGCGTGAAGACCTGCTGGGGATTGTCCGCACAGTCGACAAGCGCGTCGAGGAGGTTATGACGAGTGCGATAGAGGATGTGTCAGCTTGTTTTAAGGAGGTTTTCGCCCGCCTCTTCCCCGGAGGAGAAGGGCGGCTTGTCGTCACGGACGAGGACGTGCTGACCACGGGCGTCGAAATCGAGGCGCGTCCACCTGGCAAGCGTGTCAAAAGGCTATCGCTTCTTTCGGGAGGAGAGCGTTCGCTCACGGCGGTGGCCTTCCTCGTCGCGATCTTCATGGCACGTCCTTCGCCTTTCTACGTGATGGACGAGGTCGAAGCGGCACTGGATGACGTCAATCTTTCTCGTCTGATCGAGATATTTTCCGAATTGCAGAGCTCCTCTCAGTTGCTCGTCGTCACGCATCAAAAGCGCACAATGGAAACGGCTGATACACTCTATGGCGTCGCCATGCGAGAGGATGGAGTGTCTACTGTGGTCTCACAGCGTCTGCGGGATGTTTCACCTACGTGAGAGTCTTTTTGCAGAACTTGGTCCGTCTAACGGCCATACATATCTCGAGTTTCCCGCGAGCTCGCGGTTAAGTTTTAGCATTGACCCGATGTGACCGTGTGATATCATCCACGACCCTGTAATCGATTTCACGTCGTTTCTGGGTACTTGTTCTTAAGGATTTACAGGTTTTTGGCTAATAATGAAGGGGTGTTCATTCAGATCTTCGTCGTCATAGCCATCCTCGCTGTAGTCGGCCTTCTCTACGCGATGATCTTTTCGTCGCGGCAAGACGACGTCAAGGGCTGGGTTGCCGAATCCGTCGAGAATTGGCGATCCGAGAAGCTCCGCGTCGAAGACTTCGATGTTCAAATGAATGACGCGTCGTTGGGAGAGCTGTTCACGGTTTTCCCGCAAGACGAGACGGCCTACTACACGCCAGAGGACGTCAGTTCCCAGATAAACAGGGTTGTTGATGCTGAGAAAGGCGCAGTTGCCCAGGTCAAGCCAAGATTTTCCAAGGTGAAGACCGCGAAGGCCCCTCAAGGCAGGCGCGTGCAATCCGCATAGCGCGCCGGGCTGCGCGATGGCAGGTTCTTTGAATCGGCCTTTTCGAGGCTCAGCCTCCCGGTATGAGCGAAGAAGCCACCCTCACTCACGCAGGGTGGCTTCTTCGCGTGTGTGAGTAGCGATGATCGGCCACGGCGCTGCCGGCGCCGCTCGCGGTGGTCTCTTCGCGTGCAGCGAAGCCGTGGATCGGGTTACTCTTAGCCACGTTTCGGTGCGATCCCCGCAAGATTCTGGGAGACTGGCAACGTGAACAATACGATTCTTTACCTTGTAGGCGCGATAGTCTTATGCCTCCTCGCCGCTGCGGGCGTCGTCTATGCGAAGCGCGCGAAAAGGCGTCCTCCAGAGATTCCCGCCGCACCTAAGCCGCCGGCCATTGAGGGGCCGGAAGATCGCGCGGGTGAAAAGGAAGTCTCGAAAGAGCCTGGAGCGGTTGAGGCAGAAGCCGATATAACAGCGGATGTCACCGGCGTCGCCGAGGCCGAACCCGAGGAGATGACGGCTGAACCCATAGAGGCTCCCGAATCCGTCCCCTCGCGAATGCAGCGCCTACGCGCTCGCCTTGCGCGTTCGGGAGGTTTTGGGAACGTTCTCCTTTCGATCCTTTCCCGCGGAGATCTTTCGGCTGCCGATTGGGAAGAGATCGAGGATACTCTGCTCGTGGCTGACGTCGGACTAGAGGCCACCACGCAAATCATGGACAATTTGAAGACTCGCACGAAGGTCGAGGGAACTCGTGATCCCGAGCGCGTGAAGGCGATTTTGCGCGAAGAGCTTCTAGGGCTCGTTGATCCGGCCGCTGACAGAAGTCTCCACCTCGAACGGATCGACGGCGACCCAGCTTCCATCCTCATGGTCGGGGTCAACGGTACGGGCAAGACGACGACGGTTGGCAAGCTCGCTCGAGTTCTTGTGGCCGAGGGCAACCGAGTGTTGCTGGGCGCAGCTGACACTTTTCGAGCGGCTGCCGCAGATCAGCTTCAAACGTGGGGCGAGCGCGTTGGCGTTGACGTCGTGCGGTCCGACCGAGAAGGCGCGGACCCGGCGTCTGTTGCTTTCGATGCTGTGGACAAGGGACGCGAGACCGATGTCGACGTGGTTCTCGTCGACACGGCAGGACGTTTGCAGAACAAGTCGGGTCTCATGGACGAGCTCGGCAAGATCAAAAGAGTTATGTCCAAGCGAGTGCCGGTCAACGAAGTGCTCCTGGTCCTTGACGCCACGACCGGCCAGAACGGAATGCGCCAGGCCGAAGTATTCGCAGAGGTTACGGGCATTACCGGGATTGTGTTGACCAAGCTTGATGGAACTGCCAAGGGAGGTATCGTCATTTCCGTGCAGCGCGAACTGGGGGTACCTGTGAAATTCGTCGGTTTGGGTGAGGGGGTCGACGATTTGGCTCCCTTCGATGCCGAAGGATTTGTTGACGCCCTTCTGGCTTGAGTGAGGGATACCCACTGGCGGGGCTCGCCGATGCCCCGATAGCTGGCCTTGGGAGCTAACGCTCTCGCCTGGTCTGTGATGAGGGCCGTCTGGCCCTTCTCGGCGCTTACTTGCTTGGAGGTCTCTTCCTAGGTCTTGAAGTCAGTTCGGCTAAATGACCGGACCGGCCACGATATAGGAACGGATCGCCCCACTGGAATGATGGGGCGATCCGTTCTTATATCTCCGTCTTTCAGCAGGTGGGGGCGATCATTCGGGTCAAGACTTCCCAAATTGCAGACGAGCGCAGCGGCACGATGGCCGCGGCATTTCCGTTCTTCGTGCTTGGAAGGATGCCGAGAGATCCGTGAGGGGTTGCCAGTACGATGAAGGCCTCGCCAGGTCGTGTCTGATTTTCGCGCACTTTCCCAGCTGTCACAGACCAGAGCCGCCAGTCGCCGTCCATGACGGCGTGCGATATCTTGGGTGCCGCAGCTCGGAGGGAATCGGCGAGCCTTTCATCCCCTCCTTCGGATGATTCCCAGCTGCCTTCTTCTAGAAGTTGCGCCGCAGCGGTGAATTCGATGGTGGCAAACTCAGTGGTCTCCAATCCGGCGGTGGCAAACTCAGTGGTCTCCAATTCGATTGCCGTGCCTTCAATCTCGGCGATTGGTAGAGGGCCTATTCGCAGAAAGGACCGCAAGAAGATCGGAAAGAAACCGGGCTGGCACGCTTGGAAGGTGAGCCCTTCGCCGTCGTCAATCATGATGGTTCCCGCCCTGGAGAGGGAAAACCATGCGTGGCACGTGACAAGCTCGAAACGGTTCCTCAAGCGCGCGGTCACGCCGCCCCTGCGTTCTGTGAATCCTCGGAAGAGGTCAAGCGCCTCCGGCGACAGCGCGCCGTCTGCCCATAGGCCTAAAGGAGCGAGGGGACC
>CAUSGP010000114.1:0-7306 GCA_963531075.1 uncultured Actinomycetaceae bacterium
CAGCACAGAGGTCTTTGGAACCTTTTGTCCGGGTTCGAATCCTGGGGGCGGAGCGAGAATGCGGGCCGTGCTTCGAAGCTTGCGTGCGGATGTTCGACGTCGGCCCGCGAATGTGGGTAGCGTGGCCGAACCACTTGGATAACGGTTAAGCTTGGTCCATGACCACAGGAAGGGGCCTACTGTGAGCAGACCGCATCCGGCTGCCGTCGTCGTTCTGGCAGCCGGTCAGGGAACCAGAATGAAATCTGAGATTCCCAAGGTTCTTCACTCCGTGTGCGGACGCACTTTACTCGGGCACGCCATCACTGCCGCGAGGGGCCTTGACCCCGAACATGTCGTGGTGGTCGTGCGCCATGAGCGCGACCTCGTCGCTGCCCACGCCACTGAATGTGATCCTGCGATCACGGTTGCCGACCAAGATGAGATCAAAGGGACCGGCAGGGCAGTCTGGTGCGGGTTGAAAGCCCTTCCCGCCAACATTTCCGGACCGGTCGTGGTAACTGCCGGCGATACGCCGCTCCTTTCCTCGCAAGTTTTGGCAGATCTTTTGGTTCAACACGAAGGCAACGCCGTCACGGTGTTGACCGCCGTGGTAGCCGATGCCACGGGCTACGGCAGGATCCTTCGCGATGCCGAAGGCGTCATCAGCGGCGTCGTTGAGCATAAAGACGCAACGCCCGAGCAGCGCGAGATCTCTGAGATCAACACGTCTACTTATGTTTTCGACGCGGCATTCCTTCGCGAGGCCATCGGCGGCCTTGACACCGAGAACGCCCAAGGCGAGATGTACCTGACCGACGTCGTGGCGAAGGCCTATGAGGCCAATGCCGGGGTTGGCTCGTACGTCGTTGAAGACTCGTGGCTCGTCGAAGGATGCAACGATCTGGTCCAGCTTGCCGCGCTCCGTGAACAAATGAATCGCAGAACCCTGGAAGGGTGGATGCGTGCCGGAGCTGCCGTTGTTGACCCTGCGACTACGTCGATTGACGTGACAGTGACTTTGGCGCCCGACAGCCGCATTCTTCCGGGAACGGGACTCTACGGAACGACGTCGATAGCCAAGGGCGCCGTGGTGGGCCCTGGTGAGTTCACGAATGCTCGTGTTGGAGAGGGGGCGGATGCTCGCCATGTCGTAGTCCGCGACGCGGCCGTAGAAGAGGGAACCGTGCTGCCGCCCTACACAGTGCTGACCGGGGGCGTAAGGGCCGCCGGCGTTTCCGAATAGTGAGGGAAACTATGACCGGAATGCGGATGGCGAATGACAAACGCCTTGTTCTTGTGAGTGGCCGGGCACACCCCGCTCTGGCAAGCGAGGTCGCCGACGAGCTGGGGATTGATCTTTTGCCCGTCACTGCCTACGATTTCGCTAACTCGGAGATTTACGTTCGTTTTGAAGAATCCGTGCGCGGCGCCGACGTGTTCATCCTTCAATCCCATACGGATCCCATCAACACGTGGGTCATGGAGCAGCTCATCATGGTTGACGCAGCCAAACGTGCATCGGCCAAGCGAATTACTGCTGTGGCCCCGTACTACCCGTATGCCCGCCAGGACAAGAAGCACAAGGGGCGCGAACCGATCTCGGCTCGCCTCATCGCCGATATGTTCAAGACGGCCGGCGCCGACCGAATTATGTCTGTAGACCTGCACGCCGCGCAGTCTCAAGGATTTTTCGACGGTCCTGTTGACCATCTATGGGCAATGCCGACCTTGGTTGAGTACGTGCGCGGGAGAATCGACGTCGGCAATGCCGTGGTCGTTTCGCCCGACGCCGGCAGGATCAAAGTGGCTGAACAATGGGGTAACCGCCTCGGCGGCGTGCCACTTGCCTTCGTACACAAAACTCGCGATCTCACGCGCCCGAATCAGGCGACGGCGAACCGAGTGGTCGGTGACGTCACCGGACGAACCGCCGTTATCGTGGACGATCTCATCGACACAGCGGGCACCATTTGCGGTGCCGTCCGTATCGTTTTGGAAGCTGGCGCTAAAGACGTCATCGTTGCTGCCACGCATGGAGTACTTTCCGATCCAGCTACACAGCGTTTACGCGAATCGGGGTTGCGCGAGCTCGTAGTCACCGACACGCTTCCCATCGGGCCCGAAAAGCGCTTCCCGGCGATGACGGTTCTTCCGATCGCGCCCGTACTGGCTCGCGCCATTGACGAGGTCTTTGAAGACGGTTCGGTGACGAGCCTTTTTGATGGGGCATACTGAGCCGAATTTGAGACGGGGCATACTGAGCCGAGGGTGGATTTGCCCGTCAGCGTGCGGAGGGCGCCGGGATCCCATTGGTTGAGCTGCAAGCCTGTGGCTTCTGCTGGTCAGCGTGCGGAGGATGCGCTTGAAAGAGGGTGCACTTAAAGGCACGGACAAACACGACTAAGTGGTCTTTCGCTTATAGGCGTGCGGAGGATGCGTTGGCGATGACGTACTGGTGATGTCCTCTGGGGAATTCAGCCGTTTCGAATGCCGCATCACGATACAGCCCGTGAAGCCTATGATGTATGCCTATGAAGGCCATGGCGTATTCCTATGAGCCGGTCGATGAATAAAACCGATCGATAAAATGGCTGTGACATGTATGCTTTCCTCTTCGTCGCCGGTGTGGGCGCGGGAATCGCTGGATACCTCGTCGGCTTGGCTTCGCTCATAAGCTATCCGGCCATGGTGGCCATGGGGATTCCACCCGTCGTTGCCAATACGTCGAATACCGTTGGCTTGCTCGGTTCTGGAGCCGGTTCGGTGGTCGGCGGATGGAAACGTTTGCGCAGCTTGAAAACGTACCCACTTAGCTGGCTGCTGACCGTGTCGCTATTTGGAGGATTGGCGGGTGGTTTGCTGCTCGTGATTGTGCCGTCGCGGGTTTTTGAGGCGGTTGTGCCCTGGCTCGTTGCGCTCGGCACAGGGCTCATCGCTTTCGGCCCATTGATCAACCGTGCACAGGGGACACGCCGACTTCCGCTGGGCGTTTACTTGACGTTTCTCGTTCCCATCACGATCTATGGCGGATATTTCGGTGCAGGAGCGGGGGTTCTGTTCCTGGCTCTGTGCACTTTGGCGACGCCCATGAGTGCTCATGAAGCCGTTCTCCTCAAATCACCGCTTCTTGCTTTTGCCAACCTGGGCGCGGCATGCGTTTTTGTTGCCCGAGACAACATCGACTGGCCTGCCGCCGTCACGGTGGGGCTGGGCGCGTTCGTTGGTGGTTATGCGGGGCCGAAAGTGCAGCGTTTCTTTTCTGAACGGCTTCTACGCTGGCTTGTGGTAGTCGGCGGCAGTGCAATGGTCATCTGGCTCTTTGCTCGGTGACAACGGCCTTCGCGCTGGCCATGGGGGAATATTGGCTCTCACACGATGTTTGGCTCCCGCATGCCGTTCCTGTGACATACGCATCCGAAATCACTTCGGGCCACTCAGAGATTTCTGCGACCCGCTACTTATATCGCTACTTTTCCCCGCTATTTCAAAGAAAAACTATGCTTAAAGATACAGAGGGGCAATTGAGATGGGGAAAAGCGGGGGAGAAGTGTCCGAGGTTGATACTTTGCGAATATCACCTCTATATATAGAGAAAAGAAACTAAAAGAATCAAATTGCAATATAAATAAATAAAAGAAGGTTAAAGGAATATAAATGGAGAAAAATTTTCCATTCTTTATCCTTGAATCTAAGCATCGCTGACGAATCCCTTTCGCTGGGCTTAACATGCTCGCCTCCGCGAGGGCATCTGCCATACGTCAAGAACATCAAATAGATTTCGACGTCGTCTAGAACAATACGCAAAATATTGAATTTTCACTTTTTGGCTTAATTGACGGGATTTTTACCGACACTTCTGGGAAGTTGTAATTTACTGCAGGGCGGTTAAGGTGTCGATGAGGTTCGCCGATGTACGTTTGACGTTTGGCAGGCACAATATATCTTTGTATTTGTTGAAGTGATTATTCTGGCAGTTCTACCTGACGTCAATAAGATATTTTCTGACAGTGGATAGTAGTGTCCTCGGCGTGTCGCGATGGCTCGAAAATTTGGATTCTATTCATAGAACCTTGATATTTAGGGAGAAAAGAGGAGGCTAATAGGGGATTCCCTCGAAATAATGCATCACATTCTTGAGCTGAAATGAGTTTAAAAACCCTTTAAGAGAATCTAAGTACGGAACACGCCCGAAAAACTGTTTATATATCGCAAATAAAAATAAAAAGAAGTAAATATGTTCAACACTCCGATTAGAAATAACAACACACCTTTGAGGGTTGACTATCCTGGTAGCCCGACTTGGAGTGTTGTAGGCTGTTCGCAGAGCTCAAACGGGTTCTGTTTTTCGTTAATATTTCCTAGATATACGAGGGGGATGCTCGATGAGCACCAATACGAGCCAGCTTCGCGATGACGGTGCGATCCTTGAAGGATCGTCAATCGTTGATCAGTACAAGACCACACTGTTGGGCGAG
This sequence comes from uncultured Actinomycetaceae bacterium, assembly GCA_963531075.1. Lineage (GTDB taxonomy): Bacteria > Actinomycetota > Actinomycetes > Actinomycetales > Actinomycetaceae > Peptidiphaga. The sequence goes on from CAUSGP010000114.1 coordinate 4,458, forward strand.
GTCAGCAACCTGCGCGGCAAGATCGAGGGTTGGTCGGCGCAGTGGCAGGGCCAGGGCGCTGCCGCGTTCAACCAGCTTCATACCGCTTGGGAGCAGAAGGTTCAGGACCTCTTCAACTCGCTTGATGACTTCGTTCAGGCCCTCAAGGGCACGGCGTCTCAGGTCGAAGAGGCCGAGCAGGCTTCCGCGCGGCAGATGCAGAATTTGATGGGCGGAGCTGGGCTGTAAGGCCTAGTTGTAAGTGAAAGGAGTACTCGCAATGTCGAATCAGATTCTTGTTAACTTTGAGGCAGTTGAGTCCGGATCTCAGGGAATGATCGCGTCTCAGTCGCAGATCGACGACATCCTGAATGAGATGAAGGGCAAGCTTGACGGCATCAAGGAGCGTTGGGATGGTAATGCTCAGGCCGCTTATGCCGATGCGCAGGCTCGCTGGGACAGCAATGCCAACGATATGAATGCAATCTTGGCTCAGATGGGACATGCCGTGTCGCAGTCTGGCCAGAACTACAACGAGACTGATCGGTCTGCTGCAGCTCGCTTCCAGTGAGTTTGTTCTGCCGTAAGTAGCTCGAAATCCCGTGTGGGGCGGCGGGGCTCAGCCGCCCCACACGGGATATTTTTGAATAGGACGAGTGCGGTGCTGTAGATTTTCGACGTGCGACTGGAAGTGGCAGCTCACTCTCGAAGCAATAGGTCAAGTCCATCTCGGCCTTGTACGTGTTCGTAGCGCGTCGGTCAATAACGATCAGTCGTTTATTGATTGGCTTGGCAGATCGCTTCAGCGGTCTATACCGGATATGCGGGAGTGACCGGCGAAAGAATTTTGAATCCGTACTAAAGGCTTTGAGTATGCAAGACAAGGGAAAGATTGATGCCGATTGCATTTTCTTCGGAATGCTCGCAGGCCTGGGTGTAAGCAATTCCGACGGCGGTGGTACAGTCAATCTTGACGCTAGTGGTAAAGCCGATTCAGATGTCGCCAAGAAGGCGGCGTCACAAACCAAAGCCGTTTCCTGCCTTCAAAAATCTCAAGGTATACAAGAATGGTCGCATCTTCCCCGTGGATGAATGGCCTGGACGTCGACCGGTGGTCCACTTCTCACGGACCACCTGGTGAACGAGGTCGTCAGGGAGCTCAGATGAGACTAGACTCGACAGCATCGCCAAAATTTCTTCCATCTGTTTTTTCTGAGGACGCGCTATGAAAAGGAATGGAACCTTGACTGCTCTGTCCACTTCGCGTGGGCTGAGCTTCCTGACCGCTTTGCTGCTTTCTTTTGCGGGTTTGTTCGCCGCAGCACCCGCCGGGGCGAGCAGCGGCGTAATTGGTGGTGCGAGCTACAAAGCGCCCGATCGCGTCGCTCCAGGGGAAGCAATGACCGTCAGTGGAGACGGATGGAAGAACCAGGCGGGAACCGAAGGATCGGCTATCTCTGTCAAGATCGACGAGGGAGCTGTTAACACCAAGTCGACTGTCAAGAACCCCGTCACGGGCCGGGCCGAAGGCGATAAGAGTGTACTGGCGATGGTCAAAGCTGACGCTAGCGGGAAATGGAACGTTGCTGTTCCTGCTGAGACCCTTGCGCAGCTCAAGCCCGGCAAGCACACCATTCAGCTCCTCAGCGGTTCGGCGCTCCAAGGCGATGCCACTCGCCGCTCTACACTCAACTTCACGTATGGAAATGAGGGGCGCGCGCCTAACCCCAACCCCAATCCGGAGCAGACGGCGCCCTCGCCGGCTCCGCCGAATACTCCCTTGCCGAAACCCGATCAAACGCCTCCTCCCGCTGATGGGACTCCAAGCTGGTCGCATCTCGACCTTACCGACGGTTCCGGGGCTAAAGCCTGGGTGGAGAAGGACATCAAGTCAAGCTCGGGATCGAAGTTCCGAGTCAAGGGAACCGGTTGGTTGAACAAAGCCAAGGGCCCGTCTACGGTGGCAGTGAAGATCAACAAGGGTAAGGACGATTCCTATTCTCGGCCGGATGGCGCTATCGACCACCCGTCGGTGAAGGGCAAGAAGGACAATAACACCATTTGGGCTCTTTTCTCCAAGGATGATCCCGCCAGGAACAAAAACGTTCACACTATCGATTCCGATGGCAACTTCGAAGCGGAGCTTGATGTTCCCGAGGGCGTGCAAAAAGGACAGTACTTCACCGTCACCCTGCTTTCCGGGGAATTCGACGACAAGGACGTTGCGCGTTCGTTGACCACCAACCAATTGACGGTTGACGGTCAGACGCACGCCGAAGATGGCGGAGATCAGGCTGGGGTATGCAAGCCGTCGGTCGCCGATCCGACTGTCCACATCGATACTCCGAATGTTTCCCTGGGCGGCAAAGTGAAAGTCAGTGGCAAAGGATGGTGCCACCCGGTCGGGAGTAAAGGCGCTTCGGTAATCGCGGTGGAGCTCGATGAAGGCAAATACAGCCATGTGCGCGGAAAGACCGTCAACGCGAACCCGAGAATCTGGGCGATCGTCAACAATGTGAATCAGACGACCGGTGACTGGACGGCGGAAATCCAGCTTCCCGACGGAACGACAGCCACGAGCACTCCGGCCTTCCCGCAGGGTTCCCACGTCTTCCGTCTATCGACCGGTCCGTGGAAAGACGGCGATAAAACCCGGACGCTTAAGTCTGACGGATTCGTCGTCGGCGAATACAAACCGAGCAGAACCCCCGATCCCCTGGAGGCGACCAAGGATCTCAAAGATTCCACCAAGAATGGGCTCAAGGCCACGCGTAGCGGCGACTCGATCGTTGTGACGGTTCCCAAAGCGAAAGAAGGCGATTGGGTCTACCTTGATGCGTATGACGCCGAAGGAACCTCGCGCCACCCGT
>CAUSGP010000115.1:0-7229 GCA_963531075.1 uncultured Actinomycetaceae bacterium
GACGTCCAGGTCACGAGCGGATCGACCCATATCGCTTCGATTGCCGCCTGTCATAAAGGGGCTGAGAGCAAACGCTTGCTGCTTGACCGAAAGTACACGGCGACCGCCAAGCTCACCTGGAATGGCGGGGTTGCGGCCTCGGGTTGCGGCGATACGTCCAAGAGCGCAAATCCCGGCACATACAAGGCAGAGTTAACATTCAAAGACAATACGGCGGCTAAAGCGCAGGCGAGCTTTGCCCTGGACCAGCCGGCACCGCAGCCGAGTCAGAATCCCGGTGAATCCGGGGAGCCTTCCGGAGGGAGCGGTGACAATCCCGGCGGCGGGCAAGCCCCCAACGGCGGGCAGACGCCGGATAACGGCAAGCAGACGCCCAGTGGCAGCCAAACGCCCGAGGGCGGCCAAACGCCCGGGGGCGGCCAGAGGCCCGGCAACGGGCAGGTTCCGGGTAACCAGAGTCAGAATCCCGGCGGGGCAGGCTAAGCGAAGGACGGGCTAGCTCGGCGCAGTGTCTAGCCTTGGGCGCTAGCCTCTTTGCCCGGTGGCTTCTAGCCTCGGGTTAGCCCTGCTCGTGCGGCCGCCTCCGTGATGTCTGCGCATTCCCACAATTCCAGGCCTTCGGGGATCTTGGCGTTCGTCGTGCGAACCCCGTGGGGCACGATAGCGGTGGCAAAACCCAGCCGGCGAGCCTCCGCCAAACGCTGCTGGATGCCCGTCACGGGTCGCAGCTCGCCGGTGAGCGAGACCTCGCCGATGGCCACAGTTCCCGCGGGCAGGGGCCGCTCCAGTTGCGCACTGGCCAAGGCTAAAGCCATTGCTGCGTCGGTTGCAGGCTCGGCAGAACGGGCTCCGCCCACCGTGGAGGCGAAAACGTCTCGACGATCAAGCTCGAGGCCGAGGCGCGACTGCAAGACGGCGATCACCATGGCCGCTCTCGAAGATTCCAGCCCCGAAGTAGTTCGCCTGGGTGGCCCTGAACTGAACACCACCAATGCCTGAACCTCAACGGGCATGGGCCTGCGCCCTTCTAAAGCCATCGTCACGCACGTGCCCGGAACATTATCGCCGCGAGAGGACAAGAAGAGGCCCGAAGGGTCCGCCAAGCCCTTGATGCCCGCCTCGTTCAGCTCGAAACAGCCCACCTCCTCGGTGGGACCGTAGCGGTTCTTCACGGCGCGGACCATACGCAAAGGGGAGTGGCGGGCACCGTCGAACTGGCAAGCGGCGACGGCGAGGTGCTCGAGCACGCGCGGCCCGGCGATCGAGCCTTCCTTTGTCACGTGGCCCACCAGCAGGACGGGCATTGACCTGGCCTTTGCGTCGGTTACAAGCGAACTCGTGACTCCGCGCACCTGTGCGACGCCGCCGGCTGAGCCCTCAAGTGAAGAATCCGCGACCGTTTGCACCGAATCGACCACCAGCAAGCTTGGGCGCACATCCTCGACATGTCCCAGAATCGTTGCGAGATCAGCCTCTGCGGCCAGATGAAGAAAGGGGTGGAGCGCGCCGATGCGCTCGGCTCGGAGCCGGACTTGCGAAGCCGATTCTTCGCCGGTGACGTAAAGCACGGGAGCGCGGCCGGCATGGGAAGCCGCATCGGCCGCCCGTGCGGCGACGTCAAGAAGCAAAGTGGACTTGCCCACCCCGGGTTCTCCCGCCAACAGAACCACTGCCCCGGGAACAAGGCCGCCGCCGAGCACGCGGTCGAACTCGTCGACGCCCGTGGGTTGCTTGACCGAAGCTGTGGTCGCGACGTCGGTTATCGGCTTGGCCGGGCTCGCGGGGGCGAGAGCGGAGGCGTGCGCCCGGGGCGCTCCGCGTTCATCGAGACTTCCCCAAGCTTGGCATTGCGGGCAGCGGCCCACCCATTTCGTCGTAGACCACCCGCATTCCGAACATGCGTACGTGTGAGACGGAGCTTTGGCTGCCATAATCTGCGCGTCCCGCTCAGCGGTTCGCAAACTCCTCGAGCAGAGCCGAATCGCCGGAGATGATGATGACGTCCTCCGGGCCGATCTTCGTCTCCTCGGCCGCGTACTCGAAGGGCTGGCCCGGCGCTTTGACGCCGATGATCGTCACCCCGAACCTCTCGCGCACCTTCGATTCGGCCAAGGTGAAACCCTGGATGTCGCGTGGCGGGCGCATTTTGATGATCGAGAAACCGTCCTCCATCTCGATGTAGTCGAGCATCTTTCCACTGACCATGTGCGCGACGCGCGCGCCGGCGTCGTACTCCGGGTAGACGACGTGATGGGCGCCGATCCGTCGAAGAATGCGGCCGTGCGAACGGGACGTGGCCTTCGCCCATATCTGCTTCATACCCAGATCCGCCAGGTTGGCGGTTGCCAGTACGGAGGCTTCGAGCGAGCTGCCGATGCCCACCACGGCCACCCCGAATTCGCGGGCTCCCGCCTGTTCCAGGGCGTCCATGCTCGTGGCGTCGCCCTCGATGATGCGGAACCTGTGCGACCACTGTTGGACCAGGTCGGGGTCGCGTTCGATGGCGAGAACGTCGCGGCCCAAACCGTCGAGGGTCGAGGCGATCGCCGTTCCGAATCGGCCGAGGCCGACCACCAGGACGGCGTCGTCGTCGATCTGCTTCTTCTTCATGACTCTCCTCGGTTGGCGCCTGCCGTTGTCCGGTTGGCGGTCGTAGGCAAACGATCGTTGGCTGTGGGCGCGCCGTAGCTTAGGGCCATCCTTGCGGTCATCCGATCGTCGGCCACTCTTCAGGGTAGTGGATGACGCGGCGGCGGGTGCGCAACGCCAGCGCTGCAGCGAGCGTCATCGTGCCGGTGCGGCCGGCGAACATGAGGATGGCGATGATGTACTTGCCCGCGGTTGGAAGCGCCGAGGTCACGCCTGTGGACAGGCCGCAGGTGGCGAAGGCTGAGATCGTTTCGAAAAGGGCGTCGGCAAGCGGAAGGCCGGAAACCTCCATGAGCGCGATTGTGCCCATACCGACGATGAGCGAGGCCAGGAAGGTGGCCGCGATGGCCAGACGCAGCACTTCGGCGGGTATGCGGCGCCCGAAAGCCTCGGTGTCGCGATCGCCCCGTGCCTCCGCGATGATCGCGAGGAACAGCACGGCCAGGGTAGTGACTTTGATCCCTCCCGCGGCCGACGTCGAGCCGCCGCCGATGAACATGAGGCCGTCCAGGAGGAACCATGTCGATTGGGTCATTGAGCCGACGTCGAGCGTTGCCAGGCCCGAGGATCGAGCGACCGTCGAATGCAGGAATGACGCTTGAACCTGGTCTCCGATCGATAGATTCCTGAGGGTTTCGGGGTTATCCCACTCGAAGAGGAAGAAAAGAAGAGCGCCCAGAAGTATGAGGACCGCGTGGGTGACGAGCGTCAGCTTTGTTGTGAGCGACCATTTGGCCACGTGATGCCGGCGTCGCCATATGTCCAACACGACGGGGAAGCCAATGGCCCCGACGATGGTGCCGAAGATGATGGGCAGCGTGAGGCTCCAGTCGCCCGCATATGGGGCTAGGCCGTCGTGCGAGATGACGAAGCCGCCGTTGTTGAAGATCGATATGGCCATGAAAGCGGCGTGCCACAGGGCGGATAGAAGAGCCTCGCCCTCGCGCGTGAAAAATGGCGTGAGAGCGAGAAAAAGGATTGCTTGAGCGCTGAGAGAGACCACCACGACGGTCCGTACAAGCAAGCCCACTGCGCCCAGCCGAGACTTGGTTTCCGTGGCCGCGAGAAGGCGTTGGGTCAGCCCGATGCGGCGCGAGACAGCCATTCCGAGGATGGAAGCCATCATCATGATGCCGAGCCCGCCCACCATCATTCCCACCGCAATGAAGAACTGGCCGAGCGGAGACCAGTAGGTTGCCGTATCCACCGTGACTAGTCCGGTCACGCACACTGACGACGTCGCCGTGAAAAACGCGTCGACGATGGGCGCCCGCTGCCCTGATGACGTCGAAGCTGGAAGCGATAGCAGCGAGGTCTCGACCAGAATGATGGTCGCGAAGATAAAAAGGGCCAAGCGGGCGGGCGAATCGCGGGCGATGCGATTGGCTCGGTCGCGCGCCTTGAGTAAGAGCCCGGGTTCGGCTGCCGCTGCGGACGAACCGACTACGGCTCGCGCTCGCCTACGCACGATGTCCTCTCCTTACTGTTGCCCGATTCACGTCTTGCCTTTTTCGGAGTTCGGCGGCCCTGGCAAAGAGCGTCGATTGGCCTAGACTATCGCCATTTGGTCTCACTTGGCAGCGTCCGGCGAGGCGATATGGATCCGAATTGGCGCTTCGCAAGCCCTGAAAAGGGTGCGACGCACCCGGGTGATGGTACCCGTCTACTGTGACTGATGTGAAAGTTCATGTACCCTTGCGGTGAGACCGCCGCTAGCCTGTGCGGAAAAGGCTTGCTACTCGTATTCGCAGGATGGGATTCATGACGCAGTTGCCGAACAAAGCGCCGCAGTTCTACACGGTTGCCGAGGTTGCCGAACTCACCCGAGTCTCGCGCATGACCGTCTACCGCATGGTGCACTCAGGTGAGTTGCCCGCGGTTCGCTTCGGTAGTTCCTACAGGGTTCCCAAGTCGGCGATCGACGCCCTTTTGGGCGTTCAAGATGAGCCTTCGGCGCGTGCGTCAGGCGAGTGACCGCGCCAATTCCCGGTCCGGTGCGCAAGGCGCTACTATGTTCGTGAACATTTCGAGGGCGTAAAGCCCCTTCCAAGTTTCGGAGGTAACCTGTGGGTTCCGTCATCAAGAAGCGTCGCAAGCGCATGTCGAAGAAGAAGCATCGCAAGTTGCTTCGCAAAACTCGGCATCAGCGTCGCAATAAGAAGTGACCATAAAGGCCCGGGACAGTTTCCGGGCCTTTTGCATGGGAGGTGCGATGACCGACGTCCAGTGGCTTTCTCCCGAGGAACAAAAAGCTTGGCGAGCTTTTTTGCGTGCTGTTTCCCTCGTGATGGAAGTCCTCAATCAGGATATAGAAAACGACAAGGGCATATCCCTCAATGAGTACGAGGTGCTTGCCCACCTTTCCGAGTCGCCCGAGCGAACGATCCGCATGTCCAACCTGGCGGACAGGCTGGTCCATTCGCGCTCGCGACTCACGCATACGGTGCGCAGGCTCGAAGGCGCAGGTCTGGTCAAGCGCGAGCCCTGCGCTGACGACAGGCGCGGCGTCAATTGCATACTTACAGACAAGGGGTTCCAATACCTCGTCTCCGCGGCACCGTCTCACGTGAACTCGGTTCGCCGCGTGCTTGTCGACAAGCTCGGACGTGAAGACATGCTCGAACTTGGGCGGATTTCGAACATTCTTGCCGATCTGGGCAAGGAAATGCGACCACCGCAGACGTCGGAATCCCTGGACTCTCCGGATTGACGACAGGTTGGCAACGGCAGGCTGATATATGAACGATAGACTCACCACCGTCCATTTCGTTCGCCACGGCGAAGTGGACAACCCCAGCGGGCAGCTCTATGGACGCCAATCCGGCTTTCATCTCACGGAACTGGGGCATGCCATGGCCGAAAAGGTGGCAGACTCCTTTACCGGGGCCGACCTGCGGCTAATCGTCTCCTCTCCGCTCGAACGGGCACAGGAGACGGCCGAACCGACCGCTCGAAGGCACGGGTTGCCGGTTATCGTCGATGACGACCTCAGCGAAGCCGGAAACAAGTTCGAAGGCGTCAACGTCAACAAGAATCGGCTCATTCTGGCTCATCCGCGCTACTGGCCGTGGTACGTCAACCCCGCCAAGCCTTCTTGGGGCGAGCCATATGCCGAGATTGTCACGCGTCTCTCGGCGGTGGTGAGACGGGCTCTGCACCTGGCGGAAGGCGGTCAAGCGATGCTTGTCTCCCACCAGCTTCCGATCTGGACCATGCGCCGTTTTGTCGAGGGGCGCCCACTTGCGCACGATCCGCGTAAACGCGAGTGCTCCCTGTGCTCGGTGACATCGCTGAGCTTCATCGGGCGCCAGCTGGTGAGTGTGGGGTACGACGAACCTGCGGCGGAGCTCGTAAGCCGGGCCCGGGACGTCACGCCCGGGGCTTCTGCCGCGGAGATCCACACGGGGGAGTCCGTCTAGAGCCCGAACGGCTTTGGGCTCAGTGTGGCGGCGTGATGCTTGGCGGCTTTGGCGCAGGCTGACAGGGATGTGGGGCCGACGGCGCCTCCGCCGTCAGGGCCGATGGTGCCACCGACGTCACCAGCCCTCGGCCGCTGGCCACTGCCAAAGATCAGGCTGCGGAGAAAAGATGGAGAGAAGCGGCTGGGTGTCTTGTTCGCGGCGGGCGGGCTTTAGTGAGCGCGATGTCTCGACTTTTGGTGAGCGCGCTGTCTCGACTTTCTCGAGTACCTATTGATTTATCTCAAACCGTAAGGAACATTCCGTTCGGTAGGGATTTCCTCAGGGGTGATGTCGGGATGGCCCGACTTATGTATTGGCCTGGTGGCGGGATGTTGTTGCTGTGTGGGTTTCGCGAGACTGGTGGTATGAGCAATTCTAAGAAAACAACAAAGACATGGTTCCAAGATGGCGAGTCCGGTGAGGCTCCGAATCGTGGGAGTGGACGCCTTGGGGTGCGTGATCGTTCGCCGGTGCGGTCGAGGTCGTTGCGGTTGGTGGCGGCTTCGCTTGCGGGGTTGGTTGGCGTTGGTGCGGCGTCGTTCGGTGCTGTTGCGGCGCAGGCGAATACGGTCGCGGTTTCGGCGTCGTCGGTGTCGGTTTTGTCCGAAAACTTGGCATCCGCGCATAGGGCGTCCGTTTTGTTGGCTGATTCGACGTTAGAGCCGTCTGCGTTGCCCGTATCCGCGACGTCGAACGCTTCGGCTTCTGCGACGTCGAACGCCGCCCCGCAGCAAGCGGCCGCCTCGAAGTACGCGACTGCCTCGAAGCAGACGATCGTTTCGAAGCACTCGGCCTCTTCGAAGCAGGCGTCTTCTTCAATGCAAACCGGCAAGTCGAAGGCGGCCCAGAAGCGGGATTTGAAGGCGACCATTCAAACCCTGGTCGATAACGGTTACCCGGGCGCGCTGGCTGCCAAGACCGACAAGGACGGCAATGCTGTCGGGGCGACGGCGGGCAAGGGCAACCTGGCGACCGGTGAGGCGCCTCCGCTTGATGGCGAGGTGCGGATCGGGTCGAATACGAAGACGTTCGTAGCGGTCCTCATTATGAAGATGGTTGAGGAGGGCAAGGTTAAGCTTGATGAGCCGATCGAGACGTACCTGCCTGGTCTGATCAAGG
>CAUSGP010000116.1:0-7203 GCA_963531075.1 uncultured Actinomycetaceae bacterium
CGAGGACTAGCACCTCAAGCTAGCGCGTCTGCCTATTCCGCCACCCGCGCAGGTTGTTGAACGGAGCTTGTGGCTCCGAACAACGGATAAGAGGTTATCATGCGTTTGGGCGCTAATCAAAGCGAAAAGAGCGGGTTTCATGTGCCCTCGATCACCGCGATTCTTCACTTTTGCTCTACTGGCAATTTCCGCGCGCATTGCCATGTAGGGTTTGATCCATGGAACTCGCAACCCTTCACACGTCCAGGCTCGTGCTTTCTCCGATTCAAGCATCGGATATCGACACGATCACACATCTGTGTCAAGATCCCGAGATTCAGAAATGGACGACTCTTCCCTCGCCTTACACCCGCGAGTCCGCAGAGTTCTTCATCGAGAACATGGTGGAACCCGGTTGGCGGGAGCATTCACCTACATGGGGGCTTCGTCTCGCCCAAGAATCTCCGTTGATTGGAATGATTGGCGTGACATCCGACGGTGTCATCGGAGAAGTGGGGTTTTGGATGTCGCCGTCGGAAAGAGGACGCGGCTACGTGGTCGAGGCCCTCGAAGAGGTGTGCAATTTCGCCTTCGAAACGATGGGATTGCAGGCGCTGACGTGGCGATGCATGATCCGTGATGGCGAGCCCAATTGGCCGTCAATGCGCGTTGCTTGGAAAGCCGGCTTCACGTTCGAAGGGAGGTCTCGTAGTGGGGTGTCGAGCAGAGGCGAGGCCTTCGATGCCGTGATCGCTTCGCTCTTGCCCGGAGATTCTCGCGAGCCCAAAGGGCCGTGGACCGGTCCGACGGATCGGCATCCCGGGTTTGGGGACCCGAATCGTCCCGAGGACCTTGTCCGTCAATTCCATGCAACGTACTGCCTTCCCGTCGTCGAAGACGGCCCCAATGCTGCGCGTGAACGCGTCCATATGCGTCTGGCCCTCGTAGCCGAGGAATTCGCCGAACTTGTCGGCGCCGTATACGGGCGGGCTGCGCGCGAACGCATCGAGACCGCTTTCGAGGAGGCGCATAAGCTTGACGATGGTACGCGCGATACCGTTGAAGTGGCTGATGCTTTGGGCGACATTGTCTACGTCGTTTACGGCATGGCGCTCGAGCTTGGCATACCTTTGCGCGATGTACTCGCCGAAATCCAAGGTTCGAATCTGTCCAAGTTAGGCCTTGACGGTAAGCCCATTCTCCGCGAGGACGGCAAAGTGCTCAAAGGTCCCAAATACCATGCCCCGGACATCCGGTCCGTTTTAGGCCTGGCAGAAGGCCCGGAAAGTAGCCGATAAGTGCTTGAGCGTGCTCTGCCATTTAGACGAGAGCGCTTTTCGGCCGTTCATTGTTGCGATTGAAATTGGGGCCCGCCTTGGTTCTTCGAGAGACGGGCCCCAACTGGCCGACTGGCCGACGGCCGGGGACCGACCAAGGTATCCGCGCGGGTAAGGGAGGTAATGCCTACGCGGCTTTTTCGTGTGATCGGTCCGGCCCAATCCCTTTGGGCCCGTCACGTAAAAGCCCTCAAGGATTGCCGCTCAAACGATGACCGCTGCATGCTGCATCGCGAGCGTGGCTCAATATTAGCCTTTTCAACTACATATGAAAAGAGCGATTTTTCTGATACAGGCAGGCTCATTTTGCCCTCAGAGCATACGAATGCGGTTGGTTGTGTTGTGGAACGTCGATTTTGATCCTTGCCATTCGCGAGAAAAACTGGCCGATTGGGTTCCGATGTCAACGTTCGAAAAACGAGATGCCGCCTTTACCCGTGTCGAGAGTTTTTCTATCGGCGAATTCAATTCGGTGGGCGGCTACTTCGGTTATACGGCTTGCTTTTTGCTTGGCGGAGGCCGTCTGCCCTCGTTTGGCGGCTTGTTTTCTTAGATTTCGCAATCCTTAACATGGCGGTATTGCGCCAAGACGACGTGCCTCGGCAAGTACGGATTTGAGCATCGGTCGCGTCAAGCGACCCGTGAAAGTGTTCTGCTGACTGGGGTGGTAGCAGCCCAACAAAGAGATTTTTCGCCCGTCGGGCGCCATGAGGTCGGCCCGCTCCGCGTGACCGAAAACGGGTTTGGGCCGAGGAATCGCCCAACCGTCATCCCGCAACGTCGATATGACGGCGTTCCAGGCAATCCCTCCGAGAGCCAGAATGACGCGCAAGTTTGTCATGAGTTTGACTTCGTGTGAGAGGTAAGGGGTGCAGGCGGTGCGTTCGTCGGCGGTTGGTTTATTTGCCGGTGGGGCGCAGTGAACCGTTGCCGTCATACGAGCTCCCGCGAGTGACTGTCCGTCTCCTGCGGCCAGCGACGTCGGCTTCCGTGCCAGGCCGACGTCGTGAAGGGCGGCCCACAGCCAATCGCCCGATCGATCGCCCGTGAACATCCGGCCCGTGCGGTTGGCGCCATTGGCAGCCGGCGCCAAACCCACGATGAGGATCGGCGCGTTTTGTTGGCCGGTTCCCGGTACCGGCCTGCCCCAGTAGGGTTCATGTGCGAATGACGCACGTCGCCGTGATGTCGCGACTTCTTCGCGCCAGGTCACCAAACGCGGGCATGCCCGGCAGACGCTCACGATTGAATCGAGTTCTCGAATACTCGAAGCTTCGCAAGCCAAACGTTCGACGTCAAGAGGTGTGGATGCAACTGACGTGGCTTCTGTGGCGGGGTCTTCTGGCCATCCCGTTCCGGGTGGGACGGGCGAATCGAAGAGAGCCTCGGTCACGGGATGGAAATCGGCCATGCTCCAACCGTATCGCGCTTATGGATATAGGCCTGCTTCGTGGGGCCAATATGGATGCGGATGTTCGTGCGGATCCCCGATTGGCTCACTTTCCGCCACTATCAAATAATTCGGGAATCCTGTCTCCTGAGAAAAATAGCTTCAGTGTTTGATATGTTGCACTTATGTGAAAAACCTGTGAACAAAATGGCTTAGTGTTTCAGTTGTTATTTGACATTCCCGTTACCTTTTGGATTGAGTTCTATGTATTGAAATGCGCGAAGGATCATTTGACCTTAGATGCTAGTGTGTTCCATACTGGAAGTCCAATGAATACACACGCCTCGCTCACAGGGCGCAGGCAAGCGGGTTCTGTTTTTGTTGTGGGCGTCAAGCAACAACGGGAGTGCGAAAGAAGGCACGCCTTTCCGTTGTTTTGGGGTCGATGACGCTCGGAGTATCGAAGGAGTTGCATGTCCACCTCAAATCGTCATTTCTTAAGGACCGTATGTGCCACACTGGCCGTTACGGGAACCGTTTTGGTGCCCAGTCTTGCATCGGCCGCACCCGGTGCAACCCAAGCGAAAAAGGCACCCACATCCTCATTCGGGGTGCTGCAAAATCAAGAGAAAGTTGGCAGCCGGAGCGTTCTGGCCAAGCCGGGCGTGATGGCCAAGCTTGCGCAACGGAGCGCGGACTCTGCCGATTCCCTCGTCGGCTATACGTTCAAGCTCGACAAGATTCCCACCGCCGGCGTTTACAACCGTGTGCTGACCCGTGTTCAGGGCGAAAGCTACTATTCCGTAGTGGTGAGATCGACCCCGGGAAAGAGCTCTTATATTCAGCTGGAAAAAGTCACCGAAGGCAAGACGAAGATTTTGGGCGGCAAGCACATTGCCAGGCTTGATGCCAATAAAGACTACCGTTTCGAGTTGCAAGTGAAGGGGTCGAATAAGGTCGATTTGGCGGCCCGGGTCTATAAAGCAGGCTCAACCGCTCCGGAGTGGCAGACCACCGCTGCCGATGAGAGCTCGGCATCGGGCGATCCCGCTAAGGGGACTGCTCTAGCAGCCTACGTTGGGCGTGCGTCGAAGACCCCTGTGAATGTGGCAACCCGTGATTTCACGGTAAAAGCATTGTCTCCCGAATCGGAACAGAAGGCCCCCAACCAGGAGAAGTCCACTGGATCGCATGAGAAGAATTCCGATTCAACGAACGCCTCAGGTCATGTCCAAGGGTGGGGAAACCCCGTCTTTGATGAGAATTTCAACGATCCAGCTCTGCCCAAATGGAATGTGCAAAACAATTGGCGCCTCCATCAAGATAAGGCCATCACACGCAAAGAGAATGTAAAGGCCTCCAACGGGTTGCTGACGATTCACACCAAGCACCTGGCACAGTCCGAATCCAATGACAATTCGCGTCGATACTCCAGTGGATACCTCGATACGATTGGAAAATTCTCACAGCGGTACGGACGCTTCGAAGTGAGGGCCAAACTTCCTACCGTCAGGAACCAATCCCGCGGCGTGTGGCCGGCTTTCTGGCTGCGCCCGGACAACGGAAGAGGAAACGAAGGCGAGATTGACATCCTCGAGACGTACGGAACGCCTGCCAACCGGCATAAGGGCGATCCCGATCCTTACGGCAGAAGCGAAGCCACCGTTCACGTCTATCAGCCTGGCGAGCATAACGGCCAAAAAGCTCCCGTCAATCGTGAGAAAAAGAACCAATGGACCCCTCAGAACATTAATCTGAACGACGGCAAGTTCCATACGTGGACAACCGAGTGGACGCCGGATAAGATCACGTTCTTGGTCGACGGCCAGCGCTACCACGAGGTGACGAAGGCGACGTGGGGATCCGACATTTGGAATAAATATTTCGGTAGCGGCAAGTTTAATATTCGCCTCAATGTCCAGGTTGGTTCCTCCTACTGGGGCACTCCCGAATCTGGAAAAACGGCGGATTCTACGGCGTTCGTTATCGACTACGTCAGGGCGTGGAAGTACCAGGGGTAGTGTTCACGACTAAGGACGGCATTCACTCTTAGCCAATTGCAGAAGCGGTCGCCTGCCTTGAGCACCACAGCTTGAGGTAGACGACCGCTTCTGACTGGGGAAGCTCATATTCGTAGATTCTTTTTTCGTGACGCCGACGTCGGACATCGATGCTTGTTGACGCCGTGGACCCTGGAAATGCCGCTGTTAAGCGCTTGTGGCGGACAGATGGGTAAAATCTGGCTATGGACGACTTTGGACTACCCGATTTCACCAACGTCGACCCGCGGGGGCTCGAGGTGGAAATACGTGAGAAACTTGACGAGTATCGTTCCCTTCTCGAATCGATCGCATCGTCTGCCGATCCAGCAACCGTGGACAATACCCTCGTTCCCTTCGAAGTCGAAGCGCAAAGTCTCGAGGCGGCGGTCAATGTCCTTCATACTTTTGCCGCCTCGGTAGGCGGTGACGAATGGGAGGAGGTCGAGGCGCGGCTGAGCCCTCTCCTTGCAGAGCATGACAACGACATCTACCTCAATCCACGTCTGTACGAACGTTTCAGCGTCCTTGCCTCCAGCGAACTCGACCCGGAAACCGCGTGGTGTGTCCATGAGCATATTAAAAGTTTCCGTGCCCAC
The DNA here is from genome assembly GCA_963531075.1 of uncultured Actinomycetaceae bacterium. GTDB lineage: Bacteria > Actinomycetota > Actinomycetes > Actinomycetales > Actinomycetaceae > Peptidiphaga. The sequence goes on from CAUSGP010000116.1 coordinate 5,345, forward strand.
GGTTGTCATCTCGAAGCGCCAGTTCATGAACGGCTGCGCGCCATTAACAAGGAAATCGCCCAATTGACGACGCAGTTCGGTCAACTGGCACTCAAAGCCCAAACCGCGGGAGCGGTTGCACTGACGGAAGAAGAGGTCGAAGGGCTCAGCGAATCGCAAAAGGCTGGTCTGGCTGCCGACGCCGAAGCCAATCCCGAACTCTCTCGCGGTAAGCCCTACCTCGTGCTTCTCGATCTTCCCACTCAGCAGCCGATCCAATCTTCTTTGAGTCGTCCCGATGTTCGTCAGAGGATTCTCGAGGCCTCAATCACGAGGGGCGACGGTCACGATCCAAACACTGATACCCGGGCCATCGCTTTGAAACTCGTATATCTGCGCGCGGAGCTTGCACAGCTTTTGGGGTATCCCACATACGCCCAGTATGTCGCCGCCCAAGGGACGGCTGGTTCGACCCGAGCCATTCGCGACCTCATCGAACCAATGATCGAACCTACTCAAAGAAACGCTGACGCCGAGCGTGAAACTCTTGAGGCGTACATGGGAGAACTGATTGCTCCGTCGGACTGGTCCTATGCCCAGGATGCCGTTGCGCGCGAAAGGTTTCATTTCGACAACGCGGCGCTTGCCCCTTATTTAGAGCTCATGAATGTGATTGAAAGGGGAGTGTTTTACGCAGCGAACAGGCTGTACGGACTGACGTTCCATGAGCGAACGGATCTTCGCGGATACGCTGAAGGCGTCCGCGTGTGGGAGGTTCGCCGTGAGGATGGCCCTACGCTGGGTCTTTTCCTCGGCGATTACTTTGCACGAAGCGGAAAACGCGGTGGCGCGTGGATGCACAGCATTCGGGAGAGCTCCCGTAGGGGTGGCGGGCGTGCAATTGTTTGCAATAACCTCAATATCACGAGGCCGTCCGAAGGGGAGCCGGCGCTTTTGACGTGGGATGAGGTAGAGACTGCCTTTCACGAATTCGGTCACGCATTACACGGCCTTCTTTCCGATGTCGAGTGGCCATCGGCTTGTGGAACGCGCGTGCCTCAAGATTTTGTCGAGTATCCTTCGCAGGTCAATGAGATGTGGGCCAAGCATCCTGACGTATTGGCCAATTTTGCCCGACATTACGCAACGCAAGAACCTTTGCCCGAAGAATTAGCGGCCTCGCTTTCAACATCGGATGGATTCGGTGCGGGATTCCACATGTCTGAAATGCTTCAGGCTGTACTTCTTGATCAGGGATGGCACGATCGAACGCTCGCAGATCTTCCGGAATCTCCGAACGCCGTCGAAGAATTTGAGAAAGCAACCCTCGAGAGAGCGGGGATCGCAAGCCCTTGGATTGCCCCTAGATATCGAAGCGCCTACTTCGCCCACATCTTCTCGGGCGGATACTCCGCGCGCTACTACTCGTATCTGTGGAGTGAAGCTCTCGACGCCGACACTGTTGAATGGTTCCGCACCGTGGCGGCGAAATCCGATGACGGCGGCCTCAACCGGGAAGCTGGAGCAAGGCTCGAGGAGGAAGTGCTCAGCCGAGGAAATTCCCGTAATCCGTTGGAAGGATTCGAAAGGCTTCTAGGCCGCCCAGTCGATACCAAGGCCCTTTTACGGCGCAACCGTTTGCTCTGATCCGCTAGCGAGGCGATCGTGAGTTTGTGGTTCGAAGGGTGAGAAAGAAGCGTCCAGCCACGGACTGAAATGGGATCGCGTGGCTGGACGCTTCAACGTCGCGGCTTCTAGAGAGTTGTTGCCTCGGTTACAGAGTTGTCCTCTTATGTGCGAGGGTACTCTCACTTGCCTTTGGTGTTTGCCGAAGGGCTCGACGAGGAACTTGGGCTCGGCTTCGTCGCACTGGGCGATGC
>CAUSGP010000117.1:0-7127 GCA_963531075.1 uncultured Actinomycetaceae bacterium
GGCAAAGCGTCGAGCAGGGCGGTGAGTGAACCGAGCAAGGGGGCCGCATTGCGCCCCATTCCCCGCGAAATCGCGGTCGATAGCGGAATACCGTTGGCGGCGCCAATCACCAGGAGGCCTCGGACGTCGTGGATGAGGACGGGCGGGGCGGGAATCCCGGCACGGGAAAGCATAATGTGCCGCTTGGCCAACGACTCAACTTGGGGAGGACGCGCAACCTTCGCGTAGCTGACCGAGTTGGCAGCCCGCACCCGGACGACGGCGCGACGCGTAGGCCGGTAGCTCATAAGCTCAACGGATACGGGCATGCCCAGAAGCGCGCTCATATGCTCGGGCGAGCAGGCCAGGAAAAGCGCAGGAAGCTCCGGATCGGCAGGATAGCGCCAAACGGAGAAGGTGGTATCGCCTTTGGTCACGTAGACCAGACCCGGGGTGTGGGGGTGAGACAATCGTGCCGTTGAGGCGCACAGATATTCCTCGACGCGCATGTGCGCACCGTTAGGCAGTATGCGATCGAGAGTCACCGAGTATCCGGCCGTCACTCCCGCCCCGGGCCGATGGTGTATCGAGTGAACCTCCCACCCTCGGATGACCGCAGGCTGCCCCATGTTCATGAGAGCGCTGCGCAAAAGCTCACCGGCGCCACTGCCGATGAGCAATGCAAGGTCCGCCTTTTCGCGGTCCTTCCCGGGAATGCTCATATGTTAGTTCTACCGTACAGCACGGCATAACGTGTGCGTTAAACACAACATGTTGACATTCGAACAGATTTCTGTGCGAAATCCGTAGCCGCGCACGGACGGGAAATGCGTGAAGATCGTTGCCTGGCTATGTCCCCAAAAGCGTGAGAACCGCTGATACTCGGCGATGCACTTCGCTATTGGCGTGCAGACCCAGCTTGGCGAAGATCCGCTGGATGTGCTTTTCGACGGCTCCTTCGGAAACCACGAGGCGCTTGGCTATCGCCGAGTTGGTGTGACCTTCCGACATAAGCTCCAGCACCTCCCGTTCGCGCGGCGTAAGAGTGGCGACGGGATCGTTCTTGCGCCCGCGCCCCATCATTTGCGCTACGACTTCAGGATCGAGAACCATGCCTCCATTTCCGACCCTGTCGACAGCGTCAAGGAAAGAATCGAGGTCGCTTACTCGGTCTTTCAACAGGTATCCGATACAACCGGAGCCCGAAGAAAGCAGTTCCGTGGCATAGCTGAGAACGATGTATTGGCTGAGCAGGAGGATGGGGGCATCTGGCCACTCTTCGCGGATACGAACCGCGGCGCGAAGACCTTCGTCAGTGTGCGACGGCGGCATTCGAATGTCGCTGATCGTCACATCAGGTCGCAAAGCCAGGCACCGAGAAATGAGCTCGTTGCCGGTGCCTACTCCACCGATGACTTCGTGTCCCCCGTCGTTCAGGATGAGGGCAAGGCCTTCCCTGAGCAACACGGAGTCGTCGGCAATCAGGATACGCAAGGGATCACCGCCTGGATCGTGGTTGGTCCGCCTATAGGCGAGTCAATCTCAAGGGTACCGTCGACCGAGCTCAAACGTTCTTCCAACCCGACCAGACCATGCCCCTTCGACACATCAGCACCACCCACACCATCATCAACCACCGACACACGCAACACCCCATCCGACACATCAACCGTCACCACCACAGACGACGCCGAAGCATGCTTATTAACATTGACCAAACTCTCGGCCACCACATAATAAGCCGCCGACGCCACATGATCAGGAACAGACGGAATACCCGCATGCACCGACACAGGAACCACCGACCGCGCAGCAGCCTCCCGCACAGCAGCCACCAACCCCCGATCAACCAACACCGGAGGCGCAATCCCCCGCGACAGCTGACGCAACTCCGCCAACGTATCCTGAGTCTGAACCATCGCCTCATCCAAAATCGCCTGCGCCTTAACCGGATCACTACCAGCCTGACGCCTCGCCCGAGCCAAATCCATATTCAACCGCACCAACCGCTGCTGCGGACCATCATGCAAATCCCGCTCCAACTTCCGCAACGCCGCACTCTCAGCACGACGCCCCGCAGCCCGCGACCGCGTCAACCGCTCAATATCCTCCCGATCCCGAGCCCGACGCGACAACAACACATCAGCGTAGAACAACTGGATCTTTGCCAGGAATTTCAAAACGTACGGAGCGGTGAGCACCATGAAAAGGCCAACCAGGAAGAAGAGAGTCATATCGAAGAGCATAGGGTGCGGAATATGAAGGAGATCGCCGATCCCCTTCGCAGTCTCGCCATAGGAAATGCCAGAAAAGCTCCTCGAGAGCGGAATCGATATCGGCGAGGTCACAAACGCCGGACCGGCTACCACCCACACGAGGGTGACACACCAGTTGACCAATGACAGAACGAAAGACGTGAGCGCCCATACTACGTCGAGCCATGACTGCGGGTCACGCAACGGATAAAGAAGTTTGCGGAACCAGTCAAGGTCTTTCGGTATCGGATAGGAGAAGCCCTCATAAGCTTTATCCTTGTCGAAGAGGGCCACGATCGAAGGCAAAGCCTTCTCTCCTTCAAATGCACGGCTCACACCGCGCTGGATTATCGCCCCTGCCCGGGCCGTCATGATTGCCGCATACAAGATGGGAAAACCCACCCATATGATAAGCATCGGAACCCCGGAAACAAAGAAAGTGAAAACGAGTATAAAGAGGAAGAGATGGATCGGGAATGCGAGCAGCGTGTAGCTCGCATAGGCTGCTGCCCACTTATAACGCATCATAAATTTGCGACGACGGGAGCTGCCGTTGCCCTTGCCTTCCCTCGCTGCGGCTTTGTCCACCCGCCGGTACTCGTCAGGTATATCAGCTATGCTCATATCTCTACTCTCCCGCGCCCACATGTGGAAGGGTATCCTGTGCACCGGCCAATCACAGTAGGGCCAACCCGACGCTTCCCCGCGCCGTTTTCCGCTGGCCCGTGCAAGATAGGCGCATGGACGAGCGTCCTGCGGCCGGACGTCCCAGCTTTTGGAAACAGAGCGTCACACGCACGAAAATCATCGGCAACCGTATCTACGGAGTCGTTGGCAACCGAAAAACGCGCGGAGTCGTCGGCAATCAGGATACGCAAGGGATCACCGCCTGGATCGTGGTTGGTCCGCCTATAGGCGAGTCAATCTCAAGGGTACCGTCGACCGAGCTCAAACGTTCTTCCAACCCGACCAGACCATGCCCCTTCGACACATCAGCACCACCCACACCATCATCAACCACCGACACACGCAACACCCCATCCGACACATCAACCGTCACCACCACAGACGACGCCGAAGCATGCTTATTAACATTGACCAAACTCTCGGCCACCACATAATAAGCCGCCGACGCCACATGATCAGGAACAGACGGAATACCCGCATGCACCGACACAGGAACCACCGACCGCGCAGCAGCCTCCCGCACAGCAGCCACCAACCCCCGATCAACCAACACCGGAGGCGCAATCCCCCGCGACAGCTGACGCAACTCCGCCAACGTATCCTGAGTCTGAACCATCGCCTCATCCAAAATCGCCTGCGCCTTAACCGGATCACTACCAGCCTGACGCCTCGCCCGAGCCAAATCCATATTCAACCGCACCAACCGCTGCTGCGGACCATCATGCAAATCCCGCTCCAACTTCCGCAACGCCGCACTCTCAGCACGACGCCCCGCAGCCCGCGACCGCGTCAACCGCTCAATATCCTCCCGATCCCGAGCCCGACGCGACAACAACACATCAGCGACGTAGAACTGCACATTGCCAGCGGCATTCACTAGATAGGGGCCAAATACCAAAGAAAGCAAGCCCATGCAGAAGCCGAAGATGGCATCGAAGAGGTACGGGTGGGGAAGATTCAACGCTTCCCCGATACCTCTGTAACCGTGATTGACATTACTTACTCCAAGAATCGAAAGTGTAAGCGGCTGTGCGAGACCGACGGACGTCAAGAGGACCCAGGTGAGCGCAATGCACCAGTTCGCGATTGCAATGGGAAACGACACGAATACCCATAGCACGTCAAGCCATGACTGCGGATCGCGCAACGGATATAAAAATCTGACTATTTTCCCGTCGTTTTTCGGCACCGCGTAGATAAATTCTGGACGCTCCGCGCCGATGGTCTTCTCATTGAGACGACGCTGGGCCGTGGCCCCGAGCCTGGCAACCATGATTCCCAGGAGTACGACCACCACGCCCCCGATCAACGCCATTCCTCCACCCAGGGCGATCAAGATGGTCACAGCGATGAATAATCCCAAATGAATGGGAGCGGCCAACAACATATATACCGAGTAGGCCACGGCTCGGCCCAAACGCTTCCTGAATGTTCTCCGCTGCCGCGCGACTCGGTATCCATTCGCTTCGGTTGCCTTTTTCACGGCTTCATCGTACGTGGCTCCGCCGCTCGTATTCGAAGGCGGGACCATTTCAACAGTGCTCATGTTTTCAACTTTCCCATTCCCGAGGCAGTTCGCATATCTTGCATTCTGGCCAATCGGGGTGAGGATAGCCCGACAGCGCGGGAATGCCAGTTCCCGCGAACGATCGGGGCGCCTGAACGCGGGGAGGCATCGTATCGACTTGCCGGGCAGCCCGCAGACGATCGGGGTGTCGATCCAGCATGGGAGTATTCAACGTATGGGAAAATCAAAGCGTGCGCGATCTCAATCTTCTACCCAAAGCACACCTTCACCTTCATTTCACGGGATCGATGCGGGTGCGCACCCTCGAACGGATGGCTCGTTCTCAACATTTGCGTCTTCCCGAGGGGTTGACCGATAACATCGCCATTGAGGTGCCTGCCGATCAACGCGGATGGTTTCGGTTCCAGCGTGCATACGACGCCGCCCGTAAGGTCGTCCGCAGCGAGGAAGCCATGCGCACCATCGTCCGCGAGGCGGCGGAGGACGACGCCGCAGAGGGCTCACGTCGCCTCGAAATTCAGATTGACCCAACGTCGTACGCCCCTTTCGTCGGTGGAATCACTCCCGCTCTAGAGATCGTGCTGGATGAGGCCGCCGCCTCCAGCCGCGCTACCGGCGTGGACGTCGCGGTGATTGTCGCCGCCTCGCGCATACGCCACCCGATGGAGGCACGAACCCTGGCCCGTCTGGCGGCCCAATATGCGGGCGACGGAGCCGGGGACGTGGTCGGTTTTGGCCTGTCCAACGATGAAAGACGGGGAACGACTTCCGAGTGGGAAGCGGCATTCCGCATCGCCAGAAAAGCCGGGTTGCGAGCAGTACCCCATGGCGGAGAGCTTTTAGGACCGGATCATCTTCGTGAAGTCGTCGACTATCTCAAGCCCACGCGGATCGGCCACGGGGTACGGGCTGCAGAAAGCCATGACATGCTCAGACGAGTCATCGACGCCGGCATAGCCTTCGAGGTCTGCCCGGCCTCGAATGTCTCACTTGGCATTTTCTCCGAGGCTTCAGGGGTGCCCGTACGCACCCTCATGGAGGCAGGGGCAACAATTGCGTTGGGGGCAGACGATCCGCTTCTCTTCCTTTCGCGCCTCACGGCTCAGTACGAGACGCTTCGCGAGCAGGGATTCGACGACGTCGAATTGGCACGTCTGGCGTCGTCGTCAGTCGACGCGAGCTTTGCCAGCGAGGCTTCCAAACGCGTCTGGAAAGCGGAAATCGAGGACTGGTTGGCTCACGACCCAGCCGACGAGGAAATCGGCCGTCTCAATGCTTGCGAACGCAATATTTGCGAACACCGTGTCCCCAGAAAACGCGAAATGTGGATGTCACCCGCAAGGTGAGAGGTGAACCGGCATTCGCCACGTAGGCGGGGCAGGCCATATGTACGTTCGAACGATGCGTCGCCGAACCCGCAAAAGGGCTTGGCTGTACATCGACGCGAAGCAGAATTTGCCGATCGGCGGGAGGCGAATCAGTCCAGACCGCCGAGGATCGTCGGTTCGGCCTCCAACTGCACGCCGTAGGCATCGCGCACACCATCGCGGATGGTCCGCGCCAGCTCGCGAATCTGGGCGCCCGTTGCTCCCCCACGGTTCGTTAGGGCGAGCGCGTGCTTGGTGGAGAGCGCTGCAGGGCCCGGCATCCCATATCCGGCAGGAAACCCCGCATGATCGATGAGCCAGGCGGCGGAAGTCTTAACCTGTCCCTCGACCTTCGGCGCCGCCGCGCCCAGAACCGTACGGTTGCCGTCTCGCAATCCGTGCTTTGGAGCGTCGTCCGGCAGCCTCGCCGCTTCCTCCTCACTCAACACCGGGTTGGTGAAAAAGGATCCTGCGGAGTACGTATCGCGATCGGCGTCGTCTAAAACCATGCCTTTGGAGCGACGCAATTCGATGACCGCTTCTCGCAAATCTGCCGAAGGCACGCGCTTTCCTGGTTTCACGCCTAAAAGCTGGGCGAGCTGAGAGTATTGGACGGGGGCCGAAAGTGACGCCAAGCGCAACTGGAAGTCAACGTGCAACACGATGTAGCGCGGGCTCGGCCCCCAGCCTTGCCTGAGGGTCTTCTTGACGATCGACGTTCTGTATCCGAAGTCCATCTGGGAGAATGTCAGATCGTCGGTCCTGCCGGTCTCTCTGTCGTAGACGTGAACCCTGGCAATTGAGCCTCCCACCTCCTGGCCGTAGGCGCCGATGTTTTGGACCGGGGCCGCTCCGACCGTTCCGGGGATCCCCGACAGCGCCTCAACCCCCATCCATTCGTTGGCAATCGTGTGGACGACGAAGTCATCCCAGGAGGTTCCGGCACTCACCCGTAGATTTGCGCCTTCGCATCCGCCCTCCTGAGTGAGACGGATGTCCTGCCGCACGTCGCGAAGCACAAGGCCAGAAAAATGCTCATCCGTGGGAAGAATATTTGACCCGCCTCCGACCACCATGACCGGAATGCCTTGTGCGTCAGCATCGCGAATGGTCTCGACGATCTCCTCTTCGCCGGTCGCCTCAACAAGCCGATCAAATGTTCCGCCGACTTGGAAAGTCGTCAATTCGGCGAAGGAACGTGCACCGCTTCGAGCACGAGTGGCGGGCACGGGCGCCGAGGGAACGGGGGGAACGGCAGAATGTTCTGGAACGCTACAACTCCCGGGGTGAGCATATCAAGACGGTGGGAGG
>CAUSGP010000118.1:0-7126 GCA_963531075.1 uncultured Actinomycetaceae bacterium
TCGCCCCACTGGCCGAACCCCGAAACGTGGACGATGACGAGGGAGGGATTGGCCTCCCACAGCATCTCGTCGGTGATCCCCTTGCGGGCGAACGCAGGGCCTTTGGAGGACTCGATGAAGATATCGGCCTCCTTGACCAAACGGCAAAGGATCTCCTTGCCTTCGTCGGTAAAAGGGTTCATCGAGATCGAGCGCTGGTTGCGCCTCTCCATCTCTTTCGTCCACGTGGTGTCCCGCATCGAGTCGCCCGTCCACATGTTTTCGATCCATGTGACGTCGGCGCCCCACTCGGACATGATCTCGGCCGCGGTGGGAGCGGCGATCTCGACCGCCGAATAGAGAACTCTGACGTCGTCCAGCGGGCCAAACGACGGCTTTGTCGTTTCCATGTCTAACCTTTCTGTTTATTGTGCTCGACCTGTTTGCTTTTCAGGCCCGATTGCTTTGACGAGCCTGGCGGTTTTCCATGGCCCGTTCGTTTGCCGGGCCTGCTTACCGGCTCCGCTCAGCGGTAGTTCTTCAGCGCAGCGCGGCCAGCCGTGAGGATCATCATCTCGTCGGTTCCCCCGGAAATCCTGTCCACGCGCAAATCCCTGAAGAAGCGCTGGACTCGGTGATCGCCGGTGATTCCGACGCCGGCGAGGATCTGGAGGGCGTCGTCAACCACCTCGAAAGCCGCGTGCGAACAGTAGTACTTGGCCATCGAGCAGTCGCCGCGGCCGAGCTTGCCGACGTCGTGCTTCCAAGCGATCTCGAAAAGCATGTTGCGCATATTCGTCAGGCGCACCTGCATGTCGGCGAACTTCAACTGGATGAGCTGGCGGCGCGCGATCGCTTGGCCGCCCTGGACGCGCTGATTGGCGTACTTGGCGGCGTCTTCGAAGGCGCAGTAGGCCTGGCCGTAGTTCGTCAGGGCCACGAGGAATCGCTCGAGGTCGAAATCCGCGACGCCGCGCATGAAGCCGTTGCCTTCCGAGCCGAAGAGGTCCGACTCTTCGAGTTCGACGTCGTCAAAGTAGACCTCGGCGCACGAATCCATTCGGAGCCCGAGCTTGTGCAGAGGTTCCTTTGTAATGCCCGGCTTACTCATGTCGACGAGCCATTCAGTGTAGACGTCCATGTCGTCGGCATTGCGGGCCATTACCACCAGATAGGGAACGCGCATCCCGGACGTCTGGAACGTCTTGTGCCCGTTGAGATAGACCTTTCCGTCGCGCCGCGTGTACGTCGTGCGCATGTCGTTCCAGGACGATCCCGCGCTCGGCTCGGTCATCGCGTAGTTGAGGACCTGCTCGCCCGTGCCGAGATAGGAGAAGATTTTTTCCCGCTGCTCGTCGGTGCCCTCGCGTACGACCGTTTCAAGGCCGGGCAGCTGGTAAAGGATGTACGTGGGGCCGCCGAGGCGGCCGAGCACCTCGTAGACCGCGGACAGGGTGACCCAGTCCAGGCCAAGCCCGTCGTACTCTTCGGGAAGGAGGATGCGATCGAATCCGACGTCGCACAGAGCCTTCACCCATTCGATGGGATAGGTCGACGTCTCATCGCACTCATGGAAGTACTTCTCCCACGAGCGTGAATTCATGACGTCGGCGAAGCCGTCAACGATCAGCTGCTGTTCCTCGGTGAATGAGAAATCCATTTCTACTCCTCAGTTGTGATCTCGATTGTCTGTTGAGTTGACGCCGGGGCCTTCCCGACGCGCGAGCGGAAGAAGTCCGACGCGTGCGCGAGGGCGTCCCTCGCGGCGTCGAGCATTCTGGAATGGTGTAGGAAGCCGTGGATGACGTCGGGAAACTCCTCTATCTCCACGTCTCCCCCGGCACTCGCGAGCATGGTCGCGAGCGTGCGCGAATCGTCCCTCAGGGAATCGAGGCCGGCCGCGGCGATGTAGCACGGCGGCATCATCACCGTCAGATCGTTCGCCAGGAGGTCGACGTAGGGGCTGCGCTCGTCTGCGGCGTCGGCTAGATAGAGGTCCTTGTACCAGGAAAAATCCTCTTCCGTCAGACCGTCCCATTCGCCTCCGAACAGCCGCATCGACATTGAGTCGCGCAGCCCGAAAGCGCCGTAGAACAGCAGGAGCGCCGCAACGCCCTCGGCAGCTTTTTCCTCGTCGCGCAGGTGTAGGAACGCTCCGAGGGCAAGGCTGGCGCCGCCGGAGTCGCCCGCCAAGGCGAGTCTCCGAGGATCGAGCCCCCATTTGTCAGCGTCGGCCTTGAGCGCCAGGACGACGTCGACGCATTCTTCGAGCGCCCTCGGAAAGCGCGCCTCCGGCGAGAGCGTGTAATCGACGGCGATAACGGCCGCCCCCGTCTTTTCGGCGAGGGTTCGGGTTATTCGATCGTGGGTGTCGAGGTCTCCCAGCACCCATCCGCCCCCGTGGACGTAGACGATCCCTGGGAGAATGGCTGCGCTGTCGGGGCGATGCATCCGCACGCGTACCCTTCCGTGCCGTGTGGCGACGTCCTCCTCGATTGTCGAGGCCGGCACGGGGCCGCCGTCGTTCCAGAAAACGCGTTCCTTGCGATACCCCTCGCGCATCTGCTCGAAGGTTTGACCGCTGGAATAGACGCCCGCAGCGAGCTCGTTCTGCTTGGCGACGACGGCGCCCGTCTGCTCGCTCCACATCGCGGGAACCTTGAGTTTATTCGGCATGCGAGCTCCAAGCCGAGCCCTTATCCAAGCGCTTCTTCGAATCGAAAGCCGACTTCGCCGCGGCCACCGGCTCGGCGGCTTCCTCGTAAGACGGAACCGGCGTCGGCTCCGACGGCGTCGAACCGGCTTGCTCCGGAGCCTCCGGAAAACCAGACCGCTCCGCCTTCGCCTTGCGCTTGACGTACCACAGGAGAAGCAGGGCGAGGGCAGCCCCCGCCACGGCGAAGCCCGCGAGAATCAGGAAGATCTCAGCGTAGGCGTCCTTGGGCTGATCGTCGATCATCTTTCCGAACCACGTCGAAGAGAAGGTGTCCGGAAGGAATCCGATGACCGAGAGAATGCCGGCTGCCGTGCCGAAGATCGGGATGGGGACCTTCCCCTCGGTCAACTGGGAGGAGACAATTCCGAAAACGCCGTTGGCGATGAACCCAAGCACAATGGTGAGCCCCGCGACAAGTAAAACCACGCCCGGCTCGGCCGGAAGAATCGTGAACACGAACAGACCGCCGGCGCACACGATCGATCCGCCGAAGATGACCTTCGAGGGCGAGCCCGTGGCTTTCGCGAGGAAGCCGAAGACGGGCCCGGAGGCGAGTGTGATGCCGTAGGTGCGGAGGATCGAAACGATGCTCGTGACGCCGGCGGAGGCCAAAAGCACGTTTTTGAGGTACGGGGTCGTGTAGTTGATGCCCGTGTAGAAGAAGTACACGCAGAACAGGCATGCGGCCGAAATCCAGACGACGGGGTTCTTTAATGCCTCGAAAATTTGACGCATGTCGAAGGACTTTTTCGTCGGATCGATCTCGCCCTCGAACTTCGGAATGAAGAAGAACGAGAGAATCCCGAGAATAAGAATGAGGGTTCCGAGGAAGATGAGGAGAGACCGAATCCCGACTGCGGCCGAATCTTCAAACCACTCGATGATCTTCATGCTGATGAAGCCGACGACAAGCCCTGCAGCGCCGTAGAGCCCGTAGGAGATTCCGATGTTGCGGGAATAGGTGTCCTCTTCCGAGATGAGCCTGACGAGCTTGAACCGGATGCCCCACCAGATGAGAATCGTCGTCACGCCCATGCCGATGAAGACGAATCTGAGAACGGCGAATGACGGAAGCATGGCGTATAGGTACGTCAACATCGCCGTGGTTGTGAATCCGACCCACGCCAGCGTACGCACCCTGATCTTGTCGGCGACGATGCCCGACGGGAAGTAGCAGATCGTCGCGGTGATGGCGTAGTAGCCGAGCAGCTCGCCCACCCCCGCATTGGATGTGCCGATCGCCTCCTTAAGCGGATCGTAAAAGACGTTCTTCAAATAGGCCGGAGTGTAGATGATCGACGATCCAATGGAAACGAGCACCAAAAGGAAGCGTCGTTGGGAAATGGACAGGTCGCTGGCACGCCGCAGACCCCTGGTGATAGAAGGCATGAATGTCCCTTTCGACATCGAAGGAGAACTTCCTCGTGAGCGCGCAGGGCACGCCAAAAAACCCGCAAAACAAGCAAAAATTCCAAAATTCGATAAGTTAGGGAAGAAATGTTGCTTGTGCTCGATTGGAAGGTAATGTGAGGCGATTTGGACGGAGAGCGTCCATAAATTGGATTTTGTTTTATGGTCTCCCGCCGTTTGGGGCGGTGAACGGCAGAAATGGACTCAACTCTTCTCCGAGTGTCCAGATCGGCCGGCACATCACGCCAGACCATGAAGATAAATTAACAGAATTTGAACAAGGCCTTTTCGTCCAAAGGTCCCATGGATGCACCCGATCGTTCCGACGGGTGAAGGGCGCCGCTGTAGCGCTCAACACTCCGGCGGGACGGAGCGCCGAACTGGACGCACTGTTCGCATATACGGGACAAACGCCAGGCAAGCGAGACAAACGCACTTCGATGATTTACCTGCCTTATCAACGCAGTTTATGTATCGCGTTCTACGACGGGAGGAATTTTCAGGCACTTCCGCAGCTGCTAGGCACCTCACAGTTTGCCAAGCACCTTAAGGCACCTTCCGTCTAAACAGCGTCATCTTTAGCCCCCGGCCCCTCGGCCGCAAGGCCGGTGATGCCTTTCGAGGCATCAACGCCGTCAGCAATTTCCTTCGCCGCACCGGAAAGGACTTTTCCCCCGTCATCTTCCTCAGCCTCATTCGCTTCGCCTTCGGCCGCGCCGGCAAGGCTCTCGGCGTCGGGGACGATTTCGAACTCGGGTGGGCGGGCGAGAAGCCACACCGCGAAGGAGACAGCGAAGACGATCATTCCGACACCGGTCCACAGATCGAGGTTCGTTCCTTTGGCTTTGGCCAGATCCTCGGCGTCGGCAAAGAACACCCCGTAGCCGGCCAGCATCATTCCGAACACGAAAAACATCGCGGCGACCCAGGCGCGCAGGTCCAAAAGAACCAACCACGAAAAACGGGGACAGCGTTTCTTGTTCATCATTTTCCTCCGTCATCCCACGAAAATGTTGAGTAGAATCAGAACCGCCATAACGGCCATTCCCAGCGGCCATGGGTTCTCCCACCACGCGAGAGAACGCCCTTCCACGACGCGCTCACGCTCGGCCTGGACGGCGACCTTATGCAGATCGGGCGCCGGATAGCTTCCCTTGATCGGCATCTTCGTGCGTCCCCACACGAGGCCGTCCAACTCCTCGACCGGTTTCGGAGCAGTTCTCAAGGTCACGATTACAGATACGACAACATCGAAGACGAAGGCCATTCCCGAACCGGTGAAAGATGCGGCTTGCTGCGAATTGAACTCGAATATGCCACTCGTGTAACCAGCCTGGACAGCTCCCGCCCCCGCCGCTCCCGCGACAAGCCCCCACAGGCCCGCAGGTCCGCTCATCCGTTTCCAGAACATGCCCAAAATGAAGGTGGCGAAAAGCGGAGCGCTAAAAATCGACTGCAAGAGCTGGATGTAATCCTGGATGTTGTTGAACTCCGCCGCGATGAACGCCGCTCCAATGGCGATGAGCACCCCGGCCACTGTGAGCTTGCGGCCCACGCGAAGGTAGTACGTGTCTTTACGCCCCGGCCGAATGTAGGTTTGCCACAGGTCGTAAGTGACCACCGTGTTGAACGACGAGACATTGGCCGCCATTCCTGCCATGAATGCCGCGATGAGCGCCGCCAGCGCGAGCCCCACGAGCCCCGTGGGCATGACCATACCGATCAAAGCGGGAAGTGCCTCGTTATGGGAAAGCGAACCGTCGCCAAGCTCGGGGATGAGAACCGCTGCGATGAGGCCCGGCATGATGATGATCGCGGGAAGGAGCATTTTGGGGATGGCCGCGATGATGGGAGTGCGCCGCGCTGCCGACATATCCTTGGCCGAAAGCGCACGTTGGACCTCCGTGAAATTGGTAGTCCAGTATCCGAAAGAGTTGACGAAGCCCATGCCCAGCAACAAGGCTATCCAATTTCCGTAAGGGTTCGTGGTGTTGGCTATGCCCGTTCCGCCCCACACGGACAGCCCATTCTCGCCAAGCAATTCGTGAGTGCGGATCGTATGAAGGAGACCGTCGATCCCACCGACTCTGATGAGTCCGCCAACCGTAAGCGGTATAAGGAAGGCCACGATGATGAAGAATTGCAACACCTCGTTGTACATGGTGGCGGTGAGCCCACCCATCGTGGTGTAAAGCAACACCACACCCGCGGAGGCGATGATCGATGCCCATAACGGCCAGCCGATCAGCACATTGATAAGCAGCGCGAGTGCGAAAAGGTTGATACCGGCCACCAGGATCGTGGCGATAGCGAAAACGGTGGACTGATACAGGTGCGTCGACCGATTGAAGCGAAGTCTCAGGTATTCGGGAACAGATCGAACTTTCGAACCGTAGTAGAAAGGCATCATGATGAGCCCCAAAAAGACCATCGCCGGAACGGCACCAATCCAGTAGTAGTGGACGGTGGCCAAACCGTACTGCGATCCGTTAGCCGCCATTCCGATGAGTTCTGTTGCGCCAATGTTGGCCGAAAGGAACGCTAGCGCACAGATCCAGGCCGGAAGTGAGCGGCCCGAAAGGAAGTAGTCCTCGCTTGTGAGCACCTTGCGCTTCGTCACCACGCCGATGGCGATGACGAAGAGAAGATAAACGACGACGAACGA
The DNA here is from genome assembly GCA_963531075.1 of uncultured Actinomycetaceae bacterium. GTDB lineage: Bacteria > Actinomycetota > Actinomycetes > Actinomycetales > Actinomycetaceae > Peptidiphaga. Next base: position 6,771 of record CAUSGP010000118.1, read on the forward strand.
GTAGTCGAACGCTGTCGCATCGAGCCTTAGATCCATTCACCGATCCCTTCTAGGGTGCGTGCCGCCGTGGAACGCACATGAGAAAAAGCCTAGCAGCGCGGGAGATTGCGGGGCGAACGCGTCCGAACGAAAGTCACGGCCAATGCCTGGTCTGTCACCCGGACTAATGCAACTGCAGACGCCCTTGGCGTCGCCGTGATGACAGATCCGAGAAGGTGAAGCCGGCACACAGACGACCATCAAAGGGCCATCAGCATCGCATATTTTGAGCCACTCCGGGAGTTAGGCGAAATGCGCCACTTTAACCGGGCGGCCCTCTCTGCACGAGATCGCACAAGCCTCGGCCACTCGGAGTG
>CAUSGP010000119.1:0-7024 GCA_963531075.1 uncultured Actinomycetaceae bacterium
GTCAGCGGACGAGTGCTCGTGAGGCGGCGGGTGCTCGTTGGGCCGCGATTGCTTGCGCTTCGTGGGCGGAGGCTTTCCTGCTGGGAGTACCGACCTTTCCTTCGAGACAGAGGTGAGCATGTTTTTCGATGACGCCCTTCGCGATCTTCCTCGCGCCATTCTTTTGGACATGGACGGCACTTTGGCTGATTCCGAGGAATGGTGGTACCAGGCCGAGACGGAGATCATGGCTGATCTGGGGGCAATATGGTCGAAAGAATACGTTGCCCAAATCGTTGGCAGTTCCTTGGAATACGCAACATCGAAGATCGTCTCGGATTTCGATTTGTCGATAAGCCCGAGCGAGTTGGGAGCGCGGCTGGTTTCGCGGGTGTGCGAGATCGGCGAGGCGTCAGAGGTTCCTTGGCGCCCGGGAGCCTACGAGCTCCTGGCCCTCACGGTCGAGTTGGGCATTCCGACGGCACTCGTCACGTCGTCCTATGAGCGATTTGCTCGGATCGTCATTGACGATGCGCCAGCGGGATCGCTTACCACGCTCGTCGCCGGTGACCACGGACTGCCCGGAAAGCCGGATCCCGCCCCCTATCTGCGAGCCGCCGAACTCACCGGAGCAGCGCCGGAGACGTCCGTCGTGATCGAAGACTCGATTTTCGGTGTGAGATCGGGGATGGCCGCACGGGCGCATGTGGTTTACGTGCCTTACATGGTCGAGGTCGCAGAGGCACCAGGCCTCATCAGAGTCGATTCGCTCGAATCGATCGATGAGGCCGCCCTGCGGCGATTCATGTCCGTGGAGCTTCCTCAAGGCGATCCTTATTCGCAAGGTGTGCGCGATTCAGAAGGTCCGTAGATAGTCGAAGCTTGCCGGCCGGCCCACTCACTCCAGACTTTTGGCGGTGCGCAAGGCCGTGGCTCCCTCTTCGCTCATGGGCGGCTCGACACCGCCGAAGGCCGGGCAGTATTGCTGAAAATGGCACCAGTCGCACAGCCGAGAAGGCCGATGCTCAAAGTGGGCAGCATCCAGACGTTCTTCGATCGCATTCCACGTGGCGTCGAGTTCAAAGATGACGGCGTCGACGTCGTCGGGAACCGGGTCGTAAGTCAACGTTCGTCCATCTTTGAGATAGATGATCTGGGTTCGTTTAGCCAATTTGCGCCGGGACAGAGCTATGGCCGCAGTGTAGAAGCGCATCTGGAACAAGGCCTCGTCTTGGAACCTGGGACCGGGCGATTTGCCAGTCTTGTAGTCGACTATGCGCAAAGCACCGTCAGGAGCCACATCGATTCTGTCGACTCTTCCTCGCGCCGCCAGCCCTGAGGGCAAACGCGCATTGACGAATTGTTCGCGGGCCGCCGGCTCGATGAAGGAAGGGTTTTCCAGGCGGAAATAGTTGCCGATGAGACTTCGCGCACTAGAGAGCCATTCTTGAAGATGCGCAGCATCCGTGAAAAGAGCCTCATCTTCCGGATTCGATTCCACATGTGCGGTCCAACGGGGGAGGAGAAGGCTTTGCGCAGCCTCCTCCGTTCGTTCGGAAGCGGGCCTGTCGTAGAGATGCTCCAGAACCGAATGCACAAGGGTGCCTCGAAGCGCCGCGAGGGAGGGAGGCTCGTCAATTCGATCAACTACCCGGAATCGGAACAGCAGGGGGCATTGCTTGAAGTCTTTCGCCCGCGAAGGGGACAGGGCCGCATGTCTGCTCATGTCACAACCGTACATCGGGCCTATGACACATATTGCTCGCTAGAATCGGGGATCATGACCGGATCGACTTCCTCACGTCGGCGCGGCCCTTTCAGGGCCGGCGAACGCGTCCAGCTGACCGACCCCAAAGGCCGCCAGTACACGATTTCTTTGACCCAAGACGGCTACTTCCAATCGACGCGAGGCTCGTTCCGCCACCGCGAGTTAATCGGCCGCCAGGAGGGGACCGTTGTCGAAACCGAGGAAGGACGGCGCTTTCTCGCATTGCGTCCGCTCGTTGGAGACTACGTCTTGTCCATGCCGCGGGGGGCCACCGTCATCTATCCCAAGGACGCGGCCCAGATCGTCCATGCCGCAGATGTCTTCCCGGGGGCGTCCGTTTTCGAGGCGGGCCTCGGATCCGGTGCGCTAACGCTCTCGCTTCTCGGCGCCACTGGGCCGAGCGGACATGTGCTTTCCGTCGAACGTCGCCCGGAGTTCGCCGAGATAGCCGAAGGGAACGTGCGTTCATGGTATGCGGAGGAATGCCCTCCGTGGACGATACGTGTTGGAGAAGCCGTCGATGTCTTGGAAGATCTCGACGAAGCCGAGCTCGATCATGTGATCCTCGACATGCTGGCTCCTTGGGAGGTGATTGAGGCTGCCGCGCGGGCACTCAGGCCGGGCGGGGTCATTCTCGCCTACGTCGCCACCACCACCCAACTGTCACGCTTCGTGGAGGAACTGCGGGAAAGTGAGCGGTACACCGAGCCTTCGGCATCGGAGACGCTCATACGGACCTGGCATCTCGAAGGCCTTGCCGTCAGACCTAATCATCGAATGGTGGCCCACACGGGATTTCTCGCCCTCGCTCGAAGATTGGCGCCCGGCGTTGAACCTCTTCGGCCCACCCGCAGGCCCGCGAAAGCGGCCTATTCCGAGGCCCCGGCGTGGGAAGCCGAATGGGCCGAATCTGCCGAACGTCCGATCTCCGAACGGAAGCTTAGAAAAGTTCGCCGCGATGTGGCGCATCGAGCCGACGTTGAGGAGACGGGGCGATCCGAGGCCGGACGGCACGGATATGCGATCAAGAAGAAGATCGAAGCCGAACTTGACGAGCGGGCGAAGGCAAGGCGAGAGGCGGAACGGTGACTAGCATGTGATTCTCGATATCGCCAGCTGCGGCGCACGTGAATAATAGGGACGGGGTACGAACGAAAGGCACCGATGACCGTCCCCAGCCACAATCAGCTTTACGAGCTTCGCCAGCAAGTCGTCTCTCTCGAAGAGAAGAACGATCGTTTGGCCCAAGCGCTCACGGATGCGCGAACCAGAATCGAGGAATTGGGAGCGCAGGTCGACTCCCTGTCGCACCCGCCCGCCTCCTTCGGCACTTTCATTGAGGCGCACACCGATGACGGTTCCATCGATGCCTATGTTGGCGGCCGAAAGATGAACCTGGCCGCCGCTGCCTCTCTTCGGATAGAGGACTTGACGGTGGGCCGGGAAATCAGGCTCAACGAATCTCTCGTGGCTGTCGAAGCCGCCGGCTACGAGGAGACTGGAACTATCGTGATCGTCGAGATGCTCGTCGACGAACGCCGAGCCCTCGTGCGCGTTCACCAAGATGAACATAGGATCATGCATATTTCGGGAAAGATTGCTCCGGGCACCCTGCGCGTGGGCGATACCGTGGTGGCCGATATGCGCAACGCGATCGTTTTAGACATCGTTGAGCGCCCCGACGTCGAACACTTGCTTTTGGAGGAAGTTCCCGACGTCTCATATGCCGACATCGGGGGGCTTGGCCCGCAGATCCAACAGATTAAAGACACTGTCGAACTTCCCTTTGAGCAGCCCGAGCTCTATCGGGAGCATGGGCTCAAACCGCCCAAGGGCGTGCTCCTGTACGGACCGCCGGGATGCGGCAAGACACTCATTGCCAAGGCCGTGGCGACATCTCTGGCAGCCAACATCGCCGCGAAGGGAGATGGCGACCGGGCTCGGAGCTATTTCCTCAACATCAAAGGGCCGCAGCTTCTCGACAAATACGTCGGTGAAACGGAGCGTCAGATTCGCGATATCTTCTCCAGAGCGCGAGACAGGGCGGCAACGGGCATACCCGTGGTCATTTTCTTTGACGAAATGGAGGCGCTTTTCCGCACGCGCGGATCGGGCATCTCTTCCGACGTCGAGACCACGGTGGTTCCCCAGCTCCTGGCAGAGATCGACGGAGTCGAGGCACTGCAGAACGTCATCGTCATCGGTGCCTCCAACCGCGAGGACATGATCGATCCCGCGATCTTGCGTCCGGGGCGTCTCGACGTGAAAATCCGCATCGAAAGGCCGACGCGTGAGGGCAGCCTCGACATTCTGTCGAAGTATCTGACGGCAGATCTGCCGTTGCGAGACGACGCCGTCGAAGCGGCGGGAAGTTCCGACTAGGCTGCCGGAGCTCTTCGCGAAAACTGCAGAGAACGAGTACGTCGAGCTGGCCTATTCGAACGGCACGCGCAAAGTGCTCTACATTTCCGACATGGTATCCGGGGCGCTTTTGGCGGCCGTCGTTGACAGGGCGAAGAAACTTGCCATTAAAGATTTCCTCGCAACCGGAGTTCGGGGCATCGCCGTTGAGCACGTGCGAGCCGCGGTTCGCGAAGAGACGGCGGCGGGTGAAGATATGGCCACGGCCGTCAACCCGGAAGAATGGGCGCGAGTCAACGCCCGCGGGCGTTCCGAGCGCGTGGTGGACGTTCGTCCACTCTTCGGAGGTGTGCCCGATCGCGAGGGCGCCAGGGGCGTGCGGGCGGATCCATACGGTCGAGACGCCAACGGGGATCGCGGCATTCGCGAATTCGATCCCGCTGATTCGAAAGGGTTGATTTGATATGAGCGTGCGCCGAATCGTGGGAACTGAAACGGAGTTCGGCATTTTGGAATCTGCCGATTCGGGCGCAGGTCCGATCGCTCTATCGGCCGACCTGGTCGAGGCGTACAGCCGAAAGACCGGTGGAGCCACCGGGTGGGACTTTCACGGTGAGGATCCGCTCAACGACGCCAGGGGGTACAGACTGGAACGGGGAGCCGCCGATCCGTCGATGCTCACCGACAACTCGGAATATTCCGCGCCGGCCTTCGGAAATCCCGAACGTGTGACCGACGTTGCCTCGCTGCGCCGCCCGCGAGCGGCAAACCTCGTGCTGGCGAACGGCGCGCGGCTTTACGTGGACCATGCCCATCCCGAGTATTCCTCGCCCGAAACGTCGTCGCCCCGAGCGGCCGTCCTCTGGGATCGCGCGGGCGAAGCGGTGGCAGTGGGGGCGATGGACCAGCTTCGTTCCGAAGGCCGCGAGGTGGCCGTCTACAAGAACAACGTCGACGGCAAGGGGGCGGCTTACGGCTCCCATGAAAACTACCTCATGAGTCGCGATACCAGCTTCGCCGACGTCGTCCGGTACATGACCCCCTTCTTCGTCACCCGCCCGATCCTGTGCGGCGCCGGACGGGTGGGCCTGGGCCAGTCGAGCGAGTTTCCCGGATTCCAGATCTCTCAGCGCGCAGATTATGTTGAGAATGACGTTGGCCTCGAGACGACCTTCAACCGGCCGATCATCAATACGCGCGACGAGCCCCACGCGGACTACTCGCTGTATCGCCGCCTGCATGTTATCGGCGGCGATGCCAACCTTTTCGACATTTCGAACCTGCTGAAGATTGGGACGACGAGCGCCGTCCTCTGGCTCATAGAGATCGACGAGGTTCCCCTCGCCCTCGACTCGGCTCTCCTCTATTCCCCGGTTGCCGCGACGTGGCAGGTTTCCCACGATCCCGAGGCAGGCCTCGATATGTATGACGGGACGACGAAGACCGCCTCGCAAATCCAACGCATTTACCTTGACGCCGTTCGCGAAGCGGTCGAACGCCACGGCGGAGCCGATCCTGACACTGCCGAAGTGCTCGAGTACTGGCAGCTCGTCCTCGACCTGCTCGATCGGCGCGACTGGGAAACGGCTGCGCCCATGGTCGAATGGGTTGCCAAGCGCGACCTCCTGGAAGGGATGCGCGAACGCGGCCATTTGGCCTGGGATGACGACAAGCTTCGTGCGCTCGATCTGCAGTGGCACGATCTGCGGCCGGGAAAATCGATCGTCGAAAAGCTTGACGCGGCCGGCCGCGTCAAGCGCCTCTTCAGCCGCGACGAGGTCGAACGCGCCGCCGCTGAAGCTCCCAAAGACACTCGCGCTTTCCTCAGGGGAGGCTTGGTCTCCAAATTCGGATCTGCCGTTCCGGCGGCCGGATGGGATGGAGTGATCCTCGACGATTCCGGTGATCTCGTGCGTTTGCCCACGCTTCACCCCCATCGGGCAACCGAAGAGCACGTCGGTCACATGCTTGCCGAGTCTCAGGGCGTCGGCGATTTCCTTCGTCGGCTCGCAGCAGAATAGCCTAGCGGCGTCGTGGACCGGTCGTTTGCCTCTTTGCGAAACACGGCCCACAAATCATAAGCAGTCAAGGCCAAAAAGAAAGGCATTCCATGGCACAAGAATTCGCCCAGCAGCAGCGGCGCACCGAGGAGCAGGCCGTCTCAGACATACCGCAGGCTCAAAAGCAGACCTCGGCCGTCGATTCACTGCTCGATGAGATCGATTCCGTTCTCGAAACCAATGCTGCCTCGTTCGTCCAGGGCTTCGTCCAAAAGGGCGGCCAATGATCCCGCAGCGGGTCATGGGCGTGGAGACCGAATTCGGGATCATGTGCGCTCGAGAGTCGGGAGGCGAACCCCCTCTCGACGCCGAATCCGCCGCCGCCGAGCTCTTCGCCCCGATCGTGGCCTCGGGCAGGTCGACCAACTCGTTTCTGCCCAATGGCGCGCGGCTGTATCTCGACATCGGCGCCCACCCCGAGTACGCGACGGCCGAATGCCGTTCGGTCGTGGACCTGGTGGCTAACGATCGAGCCGGTGAACTGCTGTACGCGTCAATGGCCGCGCAGGCGGATGCACGGCTCGCCAAAAAAGGGGTGCATGGCCGTATCCATCTGTTCAAGAACAACGTCGATGCAGGGGGAAACTCTTTTGGCTGCCACGAGAATTACCTTGTGCGGCGCCGCCCCGACTACCGCAATCGAATCGCCGCTACGCTGCCATATTTCGTCACGCGCCAAATAGTTGCGGGGGCAGGTTATATCCGCCGGGCCAAGGACGGTTCGGCTGCCTATTGCTTCTCTCAGCGTGCCGATCAGATGTGGGAAGCGATTTCATCGGCTTCTACCAGATCGCGGCCGATGATCAATACCCGAGACGAACCGCATGGCGACCCCGAGCTTTACCGCCGAATGCAC